>DASYVT010000184.1 GCA_035936835.1 Candidatus Methylomirabilota bacterium
CGCTGCTCATGGCCGAGCGGCTGGTGCGGGGCCGGAAGCGGGCCGTCCTCTCGGCCGCCATCCACCCGGAATACCGCGAGACGGTGCGAACCTATTTCACGAACCTCGATCTCGAGGTCGTGGAGGTCGAGGCGGGCCCGGACGGAGCGACGGACCGGACCGCGCTCGAAGCGGCCGTGGACGAAAAGACGTTCGCCGTGGCCGTGCAGTCGCCCAACTTCTACGGCGTGATCGAGGACTGGAGTGCCGGCTCGGCGGCCGCGAAGGCCAGGGGCGCGCTCTCGATCGCGGTCGTGGCCGAGGCCGCCTCTCTCGCTCTCCTGAAGCCTCCGGCGGAAGGCGGGGCGGACATCGCCTGCGGCGAAGCGCAGTCGCTCGGGGTGCCGATGCACAACGGCGGGCCGCTCTGCGGCTTCCTCGCCTGCCGCACGGCGCACCAGCGCCAGATTCCGGGCCGGCTCGTGGGCGAAACGCGCGACGCCGAGGGGCGGCGCGCCTTCTGCCTGACGCTCTCGACGCGCGAGCAGCACATCCGGCGCGAGAAGGCGACGTCGAACATCTGCACGAACCAGGGCCTGATGACCCTGGCGGCCAACATCCACATGTCGCTCATGGGCAAGAAGGGCCTGCGCGAGGTGGCCCTGCAGAGCCATGCGAAGGCCGAGTACTTGAAGGCGGCGATCGCGAAGCTGCCGGGCTTCCGCATTCCCTATGGCGGCCCGACCTTCAACGAGTTCCTGGTCGAGGCCCCCGAGCCAGCCGCGCCGCTTCTCGCGCGCCTGGCCTCGGGCGGGATTCTCGGCGGTGTGCCTCTCTCGCGCTGGGATCCGGCAAACACAAGCACAAGGCCGAACGCCTTCCTCGTGGCCGTGACCGAGATGAACCAGAAGGACGAGATGGATCGCCTGGTGGCGGCCTTGAGGACAAGGTTGAAGGGCTGAAAGGCTGATGTCGGTCGAAGCCGAAGAGAAGGCCGGGCACGCGGCCACCGCGGATCCGAAGCACCCCGAGCCGCGGCATGAACCGCTCGTCTTCGAGCGCTCGGGCAAGGGCAAGGTCGGCTACTCGCTGCCGCCGCTGGACGTGCCTGCCGTCGTCGCGATCCCGCCGGCGCTGACCCGCGGGGAGATCGCGGGAGAAACCGAGATCTCGGAGGTCGAGGTCGCCCGGCATTTCACGCGGCTCTCGCGCCTGAACTTCTCGATCGACCAGAACCTCTACCCGCTGGGCTCCTGCACGATGAAGCACAACCCCCGCACGAACGAGGAGATGGCCCGCCTGCCCGGCTTTGCGGCGGGGCACCCCCTGGCGCCCGAGTCTGTGTCGCAGGGCACGCTCGAGCTGATGTGGCGGCTCGAGCAGGTCTTGATCGAGTTGACGGGGCTCTCGCGCGTGACGCTCCAGCCCTCGGCGGGGGCGCAGGGGGAGCTCGCCGGCATCCTGATGGTCCACGCCGCGCATGCCAAGGCCGGCAACCCGCGCACGACCGTGCTCATCCCGGACTCGGCCCACGGCACGAACCCGGCTTCGGCGCACTTCGCCGGCTACAAGGTCCGTGAGCTGAAGTCGAACGCCCGCGGGACGCTCGACCTGCGCGTTCTCCGGGAGGCGATGACTGAGGACGTGGCCGCGCTGATGCTGACGGTGCCCAACACCCTCGGCATCTTCGAGAGCGAGATCCTGGAGATCGCGCGGATCGTCCACGCAAAGGGCGGCTACCTCTACTGCGACGGGGCCAACTTCAACTCTTTCGTCGGCGTGGCCAAGCCCGGCTTGATGGGCATCGATGTCATGCACATGAATCTGCACAAAACCTTTTCGACGCCCCACGGCGGGGGAGGCCCGGGCTCGGGCCCGGTCGGCGTCACGGAAAAGCTCGTGCCCTTCCTGCCGCGCCCGACCGTCGAGCGGCGCACCGACGGGACCTTCTTTCTCGACGCCGGCCGCCCCGACTCGATCGGCCGGCTGCGCACGTTCCTCGGCAACTACGGGATGTTCGTGCGGGCGCTCGCGTACATCGCCGCGTACGGCAATCGGATCGGCGAGGTGGCGCGCGGCGCGGTCTTGAACGCCAACTACATCCGCGCCGGCCTTTCCGGCGCCTACCATCTGAAGTACGAGGCGCCTTCGCTCCACGAGGTCGTTCTCTCGGACAAGAAGCAGGTCGAGCACGGCGTCTCCAACATGGACATCGCCAAGCGCTTGATGGACTACGGCTTCCATCCCCCAACGGTCTCGTTTCCCTTGATCGTCCACGGCGCCCTCATGATCGAGCCGACCGAGACCGAGGGGAAGCCCGGGCTCGACGCCTTCATCTCCGCGATGAAGTCGATCGCCCGCGAGTGCGAGGAGAACCCGGAGCTCGTGCGCGGCGCCCCCTACACGACGCCTGTCCGGCGCGTCGACGAAGTCGCCGCCGCCCGCAACCTCGTCCTCCGCTGGCGGCCCTAGCTGTGATTTCTCAACACGTTGTTCTCATCGAGGCGCCCCGGAGCCGGGCCAGCCTCCCTCGTCGGCACGTTCGGGCCCGGCCGCTTTGAGGGAGAAGCGGGCCCTCACTGGGTCGCTCGTCGCAGTCTTGTCACGCCAAGAGCCTCTCTCTGCCTTGCTTCTCGCTCATCGCCGCCAGCGGGAGGCCGTCCCGTCGCCGGGGCTCACAGCATGGCGTGAGAGCCGAACCGGTAGCCCTGACGCGGAGGGTTCCCCGCGGGGACCGTCGAAACCGCGTTGGTCTGCGACAGCCGAAAGGGCAAAGGAGAGATACTTTCCCTTGCAGCGGTTTCGCCGAGCGGCGGCATTGGGTGAATTCC
>DASYVT010000185.1 GCA_035936835.1 Candidatus Methylomirabilota bacterium
CGACAGCAGCGCGGCCGAGATCAGGCCGCCCGTCGAGGACTCGGAGATCGCGATCGTCTCCTTGCGCGCGAGGAGGCGCGCGGCAACGGAGGCGGCGAGGGCGGAGAGCAGCTCGGGCACGGGGTAGTGGTACCCCGGCCCGGGCCGGAGCGCAACCGGGTTTTCTCCGTGATAGACTCGGCCGCGCCGATGACGACGACGATGACTCCGCTGTCCGTCTACCTGCCCTTCAACGTGGACTGCCTCCGCGGCGAGTTCACGCCCGCCAAGCACGGGGGCGGCGGGCCGCCCGCCGGCACCGGCCGCTGGCTGATCGTCCAGGACCAGAAGCTCCTGGTGGCACCCGACGGCGACGGCTTCCGGCTGCCCGACGGCGCCACGCCGGAGGCGCCACCGCGCGGCCTCGACGGCCTCGGCCCGCGCCACTGGCTCGGCACGTGGGCGGGCGAGCCCTGCTGGGTCGCCGCGCTGCCCAAGGGCGCGCCGGTGCCGGAAGGGCTCCGGCCGGAGACGCTCGTGCCCATGCAGGGCACGCGGCTGCCCGACGATCTGCTGACCGTGGGCGGCATGGCGATGCAGCTCCTCTACTGGGAGTCCACGAGTGGCCATTGCCCGCGCTGCGGCGCGGCCACCGGTCGCGTCGAAGGCGAGTGGGGCAAGCGCTGCGGGGGCTGCGGCTACGAGCACTACCCGCATCTGCATCCCGCGGTCATCGTGCTGGTGCGCGACGGCGACCGCGTGCTGCTCGCGCGCAAGGCCATCTGGGCGCCGGGCCGCTACGCGCTGGTCGCGGGCTTCGTGGACAACGGCGAGTCGCTCGAGGGGTGCGTGGCGCGCGAGGTGAAGGAAGAGGTCGGGGTGGACGTCAAGGACATCCAGTACGTGGGCAGCCAGAACTGGCCCTTCCCGAGCCAGATCATGATCGGCTTCATCGCGAGCTACGCGGGCGGCGAGATCACCATCGACCGCGAGGAGCTCGAGGACGCGCGGTGGTTTCCGCGCACCGAGATGCCGGTGGGTCCGGCCCGTCATTCCATCGCGGGCTGGATCATCCGCAACTTCTCGGGCCATGTCGGAATGTAAGCTCTGACCCCATCGAGATCCCCACCGAGATCGAGGAGCTATTGTCAAGAGTTGTGGATTGAGTGAGATCAGGCGGCGACCTTCTTCCGCTTCTTCTGCGGCTCGATCTGCACTCCATCCTCGAAACACACGCCGGCCCGCACGAGCGGGATGAGCGCGGCGGCGTCGAGACACCGCCAGTGGCCTTCCGCCACTTGGAGCAGCTTGAAGGCCATCACGAGTCCAGCCGTGCGCGAGCCGGCGCCCTTCGTCACGCCCTCGCGCAGCCGCACCGTGGCGAACGTCGACTCGATCGGATTTGTCGTGCGCAGGTGTTTCCAGTGCTCCGCCGGATAGTCGAAGTACGCGAGCAGCCGGTCCTGGTCGACGGTGAGCGACGCGACGGCCTTCGGATACTTGGCCTGGTAGGCCGCCGTGAAACGGGCGATCTCGCGCTCGGCGGCGGCGCGAGTCTCCGCGTACATGATCTCGTGCTGCGCCTGCTTGGCCCGCGGTTGCAGACTCCGGGGGAGCTTGTCCAACACGTTGGCGATCCGATGCACCCAGCAGCGTTGCTCCGCCGTCTCGGGCCACACGTCCCGCACGGCCGCCCAAAATCCCAGCGCGCCGTCGCCGACCGCCAGCACCGGGGCCCGCAGCCCCCGACGCTTGAGATCCCGCAGCAGCGTGCGCCAGCTCTCCGCACTCTCCCGGTAGCCGTCCTCGAGCGCGACGACTTCCTTGGTGCCGTCGGGGCGCACGCCGATCACGACCAGCGTGCAGAGCCGCTCCTCCTCCAGGCGGATGGTGAAGTGCACCCCGTCGGCCCAGAGATAGACGTAGTCGCGCTCCGTCAGGTCGCGCTGCCGGAACGCCTCGTACTCCGCGGTCCAGCTTTTCGTCAGTCGCAGGATGGCGCTCGACGACAAGCCGGCGGCCTCGGGGCCGAGGAGGGCAGGCAACGCCTCGCGGAAGTCCCCCGACGACAGCCCGTGCAGGTAGAGCAGCGGCAGGACGCTCTCGAGCCGCGGCGACCGCCGCACGTAGGGCGGCAGGATCACGCTCGTGAACTTCTGCCGGACCCCGTCGAGCACACGCCGGTCGTTGACCCGGGGGGCGGCGATGGTCAGGGGGCCGACGCCCGTGGTGACCGGGCGCGGGCGCGCCGTGCCGTTGCGGACGACGAGGGCGTGGCCGCACTCGTCGCGCGCCTCACGGCCGCGCGTCACGTACGCCGCGGCCTCCAGTTGCAGCGCCGCCGCGATCATCCGCCGCGCTCCCTCGCGCGCCAAGTCATCCAGCGTCGTGCTAATCGTCGGCGCCTCACCGGCCGGTGCCTCCGCCTTCGTGGTGATAACCTTCAACATGGGTGGCGTACCTTTCCCCCGGTTGCCACCGGGGCTTTGGGGTTGACTGCTCAACTTCCCCAAGAAGGGTACGTCGCCTCTCTCGCTCATCCACAACTTCTGACGATAGCTCGGTGCGCATGCTTCGGATCAGGTACGTATAGGTGCGTTTGCGCGAGCGAGGTTTGGGCGTCGCGAGCGTGTCGAGTTGGAAGCTGCGGACGAGGTTGTGGGCGAGGATGCTGAGCTGCTGCCAGGCACTGTTGGCGCCGTAGTGGCGCGTGGGAACGACGTCCAGGGCGAACTCGCCCTTGAGCTCGGCGATCGTCTTCTCCTGCGCGCCGCGGCCGCAGATGAAGGCGTAGAGGGCTGGCAGGTCCAGCGTCAGGTTCGTGGCGACGGCGCTGTACTCGAAGTGGCCATCGTCGGGGGTGAAGAGA
>DASYVT010000186.1 GCA_035936835.1 Candidatus Methylomirabilota bacterium
CCAGGCGCCGGGACGTTTCTGCGGAAACGCGCGCGCCGTCCTCCAGGACCGACTGGCCCGGCTGATCTGGCTCGGCTAGCGCCTGGGCGTCAACGTGGACCACCACCTGGTAGCGCTCGCCCGGGGCGCCGGGATCAAGCCCATGGTGCAAGGCCGTCTCCGCGAGGAGCGCCAGGGCGTCGGCCTGCCGCTGAGCCATCGTGGGCGTTTCCGCGGAAACGTTTCCGCGCCCGGCGTCCCCGTCCGGCACCCGGGCCCGCTGATATAGCGTCTCGCGCGCGGCTGCGAGCGCCTGGATGAGCAGCGCGCCCACCTCCGGTTCCAGCCGCCCCCGCACGACCACCATGCCGTCCTCGTCCTGGTGCACGTGAAGGGCCCGGCCCGCATGCCGCAGGGTGGTCTCCCGAGCCTCGGCGTGCCGGTCTACCCGACGCCAGCCGCGGACGATGCGCTCGACGTGCGCGGCCGTGCCCGCGCGCCCCACCGCCAGCAGGCGCGCTTCGGTCTCCGGCGTGGCCACGCGGGTGAGGGCGCGGACCTTGGCGTAGGACAGCTGCCCGCGGGCCAGGGCCTCGGCGAGGAGCGGCAACGTCTCGAGAGCCCGCGCGACCCGGACCCGTTCACGAGCCGCGCCCAGATCAAGCCCCACCCGCCAGGAGAGCCACGCGGCGCAGGAGCGGAAGCCCGAGTTCCATCCCCCTCGCGCGTCGAATTCCCGGATCAAGGTGAGGAGGCGGGCGGTGGCGGCGTCGAGGTGCGCCGACAGCTCGGCGATCTCGTCGCCGAGCCGGTCCAGCTCGGATGGCGAATGAATCTGCATGGCGAGCCCTCCTTCTGCTGAGGCGACTCTACACCCCGATTTCCGAGGGCCCGCCGAGCGTCCAGGATCGGCGTTTTCACGACGCGGAATGATTGTTGACTCGACCCCGGCCGATTGCGCACCGGCTGGCGACTGTGGGCCCCTGGGCCGGCATGTACCGCGCGCTGCCGCCGCATGAGCACGTCGCCCCGCAGAAGCTGTCAAACGGAAAAGCGCGGGATCCAGCCTGCGGCATGGATCTGTTGCTGCCCGGCAACGGGCGGGCGCCATTGGTCCGTCACTGGATCAGCTCATCCGCCCGCTGCAGCAGCGACGGCGGGATCGTGAGCCCGAGCGCCTTGGCGGTCTTGAGGTTGATCACCAGCTCGAACTTCGTGGGCTGCTCGACGGGCAGGTCGGCCGGCTTCGCGCCCTTCAGGATCTTGTCCACGTACGCGGCGCTGCGCCGGTAGAGATCGCGCAGGCTCGGCCCGTAAGACATGAGGCCCCCGGCGTCCACAAACTCCCGGACTCCGTATGCTGCCGGCAGGCGGCTCCTTGCTGCGAGGTCTGCGAGCCGTGTTCGGTGGAGGTTGAACATCCCATCTGACAGTACGAGGAGTGCTCCCGCGCGCTCTGTGGCCATCGCCGCGAATGCGCCGTCGAACTCGTTGGGTCCTCGGACCTCCAGGAGTTGAAGCTGCACTCCCAACGACCGAGCCGCGACGTTCAGTTCTCCTACCATGGGCGGGTGCCCCGGATTGGCCGGGTTCGAGAGGATCGCCACACGGCGGACCTTGGGGACGGTCTTCTTGAGGAGCTCCAGCTGTTTGCCGCCTATTTCCTGGCCGGCGCTGTAGGACGACCCTGTGACGTTCCCGCCCGGGCGCGCCAGGGTCGCGATGAGCCCGAGCCCAACAGGATCGGCACCACCGGAAATCATGACGATGGGGATCGTCTCGGTGGCGTTCTTGGCTGCCGCCGCTGCTGGCAGCGGCTGCGCTACGATGATGTCCACCTTGAGCCGGACCAGCTCGGCCGCGAGGTCGGGCAGCCGGTCGAACCGACCCTCCGCATATCGATAGTCGATGACAATATTCTGGCCCTCAACCCACCCGAGCTCGCGCAGCCCTTGCCGGAACGCGTCGAGGAAGGGCGACATATCGGAAGGGGACCTCCCCCCAAGAAAACCTATCCGAGGCACCTTTCCCGCCTGCT
>DASYVT010000187.1 GCA_035936835.1 Candidatus Methylomirabilota bacterium
GTAGAGCCGATAGGTGACCGGCAGGCTCACCGCCTCGTTCGCCACCGATACACTCACCGCCACTTGGCAGTTGTCCTGTTTGCCCAGGACGCCGCAGTACTGCCGGGCCACGCCCACCGAGTGCTGGCCTTTCTTGGGGAAGCCGGTGTCGTCCACGATCCACGCGGCCACGCGGCCATGCCGGGCCATCGGCCCCAGCACCCAGTCGCGCGCGACGCGCAGCACCGCGGCGGCGTCCCAGGGCGCCTTGGCGACGAAGTGGTGCATCGATTGGTGGCGGGCGCGGACATGCCGCGGATCGACGCGCGCCGCCATCGGCTCGATGCTCTTGCGCTCCCCCGGCAGGCACAGCCCGGTGACGTACGCGCGCAGCGGCTCATGGCGATCCCGGTGGCCGAGGGCGGTGGCGAGGTGGTCCACATAGGTAGCGAAGCGGTGGGCCCGTGCCGTCTCGGAGGTAGGCATACGTCCAGCTTGCCAGGATACCCCGCGATTCCCCTAACTTTCCTAACACAGTAGTACTAGCAGGCTGCTGAAAAAGGCCCATCTGCTTCGTTGACGCCCTCGGTCGCACGCTCGTGGCCGTTCGAGCTGAGTGGCGGAGCCACGAGGCGAGGGCTGAGATAGTCGTACGCGCGCGGAATCAATCCAGCCCTCGTCTCGCGACGGCACAGGCCGTCGCTCAACTCGAACAGCGGGGCGTCGCCTCGCATCTGGACCTTTTTGAGCCGCCTGCGAGTTCTTCAGCGGCGTGCTAGGCGAGGCGGGCGATGTAGGGGAGATTGCGATACTGCTCCTGCGCGTCGAGGCCATAGCCGACCACGAAGACGTCCGGGATCTCGCGGCCGACATAGTGCAGGGTGACGTCGGCGGGCCGCTCGCGCCGCTTGACGACGAAAGCGCAGGTCCGGAGCGAGGCGGGCCGACGCGTCTGGAAGTTGCGCAGGAGATAGGAGAGGCTGAGGCCGCTGGCGCAGATGCCTTCGACCACGAGGACGTCCTTGCCCTCGAGCGGCTCGTCGAGGTCTTTCCTGATGCGGACGACTCCGGAGGTTGTCACCTGGCCATACGGGACGATGGAGATGAAGTCGATCGTCGCCGGCACCGTGAGCGCGCGCAGCAGGTCCGCGAGGAAGACGGCGGCGCCCTTGAGGACACCCACGAGGTGAAGGGGCTTGTCGGCGTAGTCGGCCGAGATCTGGAGGGCGAGCCGCCCCACCTCCGCGCGGATCGCCGACTCGTCCAGCAGCACCTCGCCGACGCCGTCGCCGACGGGGGCCATCAGGCGAACCGGCTGGCCTTGATGAACTCGCGGGCTTGCGCGATCGAGGCCGCGTCCACCGCTCCCGTGCGCTCCCATTCGTCGAAGCACTGGGAGATGGTCAGGATGGTGTGGAGCGCGTACCCCTTGGAGGCGAGGAGCTTGCGGCCGCCCTGCTCGCGGTCGATCAGGATGACGAGGTCCTTGACGACGAGCCCCGCCTCCTCGAGCACCTCGATCGCCTCGAACTTGCTGCCGCCGTCCGTGATGATGTCGTCGATCAGGACCACCCGGTCGCCCGGCTTGAACACGCCCTCGATGCGCCGCTTGGTGCCGTAGCTCTTCTCTTCTTTCCGGGGGTAGATGAGCGGGAGGTTACCGGCAAGCGATGCCGAGACCGCGAGCGGCAGGCCCGCATAGGGGATGCCGGCGATGCGGTCGCCCGCGCAGCGGCTCACCTCGGCGGCCATGAGCACGCCGATCCGCCGCAGCACGTCGGGGTAGCAGATCACCACGCGGAGATCGATGTAGAAAGGCGACTTGATCCCGGATTTGAGGGTGAACTCGCCGAAGCGGATGGTCCCGATCTCGAAGAGGCGCTGGATCAGCACCGCGTGCTCGGTGCTTGGGCTCATGCGCGCATCTCGGACAGGATGCCCTCGGCCGCCCGGGCGGGATCGGGCGCGCCGGTGATTGGGCGCCCCACGACGAGATAGTCGGCCCCCGCCTCGACCGCGGCCCGCGGCGTGGCCACGCGCGACTGGTCGTGGTGCTCGCTGCCTGCCGGCCGCACGCCCGGCGTGACGACGGTCCACCCGTGCCCCATGGCGTGCCGGATGGCGCGGATCTCGTTCGGGGAGGCGACGTTGCCGTCGAGCCCGGCCTCGCGCGCGAGGGTACAGAGGTGGAGCACGTGCCCCTCGACCGAGGAGGCGACGTGCAGCTCACCCGCCAGCGCGGCGCGGTCGAGGCTCGTCAGCACGGTGACCGCGATGACGAGCGGGCGGGGAAGGCCGAGGGTGAGGGCGGCTTCGGCGGCGCCGCGGCCAGCGGCGCTCATCATGGCGCGCCCGCCCGAGGCGTGGACGTTGAACATGAAGACGCCCAGCCTCACGGCCTCTCGCGCCGCCCCTTCCACGGTGTTCGGGATATCGTGGAACTTGAGATCGAGGAATACCTCGCCGCCGCGCTTCCGCACTGCCTGGACCGCGGACGGCCCCGCCGCTGTAAAGAGCTGAGAGCCGATCTTGAAGCGGGTCACCTGGCCGGCGAGCGCGTCAACGAGCCCGGTCGCGCGGTCGAGCGAGTCGACGTCGAGCGCGACTATTAACCGATCCGCGGGTAGCCGGTCCTTAGGATCGCGGGGCATGGTAGTCCTGGAGCGGCTGCACGGTCATCTCTCCTTTGAGCAGCGCCTCGATGCCGCCGACCGCCGCCTGGGCGCCGTCCACCGTCGTGTAGTAGGGGATGTTCTGCGTCACCGCCGTCCGGCGTATGAGGTAGGAATCCTTGCGGGCCCGGCCGTCCTCCGGCGTGTTGAAGACCAGGGCGATCTCGCCGCGCTTCATGAGGTCCACGACGTTGGGGCGCAGGCTTTCGTTGACCTTGTGGACCAGCTCGACCGTCATGCCCTGGCGCCGGAGGAGCTTGGCCGTGCCGACGGTGGCCACGAGCGAGAAGCCCATTTCGGCCAACCGCTTGGCCGCCTGCAGCACGGCGCGCTTGTCGCGGTTCTTGACCGAGAGGAACACCTTGCCGGACGTCGGCAGCGGCGAGCCGGCGGCGATCTGCGCCTTGATATAGGCCTTGCGGAAGTCGCGGTCGATGCCCATGACCTCGCCCGTGGATTTCATCTCGGGACCTAAGACCACGTCCACCCCCGGGAACTTCACGAAGGGGAAGACCGCCTCCTTGACCGCGATATGTCCCACCTCGCGCTCCTCGGCGAAGCCGAGGTCGCGGAGGCGCTGCCCCAGCATCACCTTGGTTGCGAGCTTGGCCAGCGGCACGCCGATGGCCTTGGAGACGAAGGGCACGGTGCGCGAGGCGCGCGGGTTGACCTCGAGCACGTAGACCGTCTCGTTCTTGATCGCGAATTGAATGTTGAGGAGCCCGATCACGCCCAGCTCGCGGGCGAGGGCGCGGGTCTGGATCTTGATGCGCTCGATCTGGTCGTCGCCGAGCGAGTAGGGGGGCAGGGCGCAGGCCGAATCGCCCGAATGGATCCCGGCCTTCTCGATATGCTCCATGACGCCGCCCACCACGACGCGCTCGGCGTCCGCGATGGCGTCCACGTCCACCTCGAGAGCGTCCTCGAGGAACTTGTCCACGAGGACCGGGTGCTCGTCGCTCACCCGCACGGCCTCGGACATGTAGCGCTGGAGATCCTCGCGGTCCCAGATGATCTGCATGGCCCGCCCGCCGAGCACGTAGGAGGGGCGGACCAGCACCGGGTAGCCGATCCCCTCGGCGATGCGCTCGGCTTCGTCGTAGGAGCGCGCGGTCTCGCCCGGGGCCTGCTGGAGCCGCAGGTCGGCGAGCAGTGCGGCGAAGCGCTTGCGGTCCTCCGCGCGGTCGATGGCGTCCGGCGGCGTGCCGAGGATGGGCACGCCCGCCTTTTCGAGCGGGACGACCAGCTTCAGCGGCGTCTGCCCGCCGAACTGGACGATGACGCCCCGCGGCCGCTCGCGCTCCACGATGTTCATCACGTCCTCGAACGTGAGCGGCTCGAAGTAGAGGCGGTCGGAGGTGTCGTAGTCCGTGGAGACCGTCTCTGGGTTGCAGTTGACCATGATCGCCTCGACGCCCGCCTCCTTGAGCGCGAAGGCCGCGTGCACGCACGCGTAGTCGAACTCGATGCCCTGGCCGATGCGGTTGGGGCCGGAGCCGAGGATGACGACCTTCTCCCGGTCGGTGGCCGGCGCTTCGTCCTCCTCCTCGTACGTCGAGTAGAGGTAGGGCGTGTGCGCGACGAACTCGGCGGCGCAGGTGTCCACCATCTTGAAGGTCGCCCTGATCCCTTGGCCCAGGCGCGCGGCTCGGACCTCCGGCTCGGTCGCTCCGCAGAGCTCAGCGATCCTCCTGTCTGCGAAGCCCATCTGCTTGGCCTGCCGCAGCACCTCGGCATCGCCGAGCCCCGCGGTGCTGATCTCGCGCTCGAACTCGACGATCTCGCGGATGTTCTCGAGGAACCACGGGTCGATGGCGGACAGCGCGTGGAGCTCCTGCGTGCCCATCCCGCGGCGATAGCCCTCGGCGACGGCGAAGCAGCGCTCGGCATTGGGCACCCGGATCTTCTGGCGCAGCCCTTCGTCGTCGGCCGGCGGCTTGTCCATCACGAGCCCCCAGCGGTCCTGCTCGAGCGACCGGACGGCCTTCTGGAGCGCCTCCTTGAAGGTTCGCCCGATGGCCATGGCCTCGCCCACCGACTTCATCTGCGTCGTCAGCGTCTGGTCCGCCTCGGGGAACTTCTCGAAGGCCCAGCGCGGGAACTTGACGACGCAGTAGTCGATCGCGGGCTCGAAGGAGGCCGGCGTCTCGCGCGTGATGTCGTTCCGCAGTTCATCCAAGGTAAACCCGACCGCCAATTTGGCGGCGATCTTGGCGATCGGGAAGCCCGTCGCCTTGGAGGCCAGCGCCGAGGAACGGGAGACGCGCGGGTTCATCTCGATGACGACCATGCGCCCGTCCGCCGGGTTGACGCCGAACTGGATGTTGGAGCCGCCCGTCTCGACGCCGATCTCGCGGATGATGGCGAGCGAGGCGTCGCGCATCCGCTGGTACTCCTTGTCGGTCAGCGTCTGGGCGGGCGCCACCGTGATCGAGTCGCCCGTGTGGACGCCCATCGGGTCGAAGTTCTCGATCGAACAGATGATCACGACGTTGTCGGCGAGGTCGCGCATGACCTCCAGCTCGAACTCCTTCCAGCCGATCACCGACTCTTCGACCAGGACCTGGCCCGCGGGGCTCTGCTGGAGCCCCCACCTGACGGCCTCTTCGAGCTCCTCCGGGTTGTACGCGATGGACCCGCCCGTGCCGCCGAGCGTGAACGACGGGCGGATGATGAGGGGGAAGCCGATCTTGTGGGCGCGCGTCCCGGCGCCGGCGTCCTCGTGGCTCCGCGCGAAGAAGCCCTTGGGGATCGCGAGGCCGATCCGCGCCATAGCCGCGGCGAAGAGGTTCCGGTCCTCGGCCGTCTTGATGGCGGGCAGCTTGGCGCCGATCAGCTCGACGCCGAAGCGGTCGAGCGTGCCGTCCTCCGCCAGCGTCACCGCGAGATTGAGCGCCGTCTGGCCGCCCACCGTCGGCAGCATGGCCTGGGGGCGCTCGCGCTCGA
>DASYVT010000188.1 GCA_035936835.1 Candidatus Methylomirabilota bacterium
ACCACTCCCGAGATCATCCGCGCCTCTGCGCGGGAAGCCGAAGCGCTCGGGTACAGCTCCTTCTGGGTCAATCACCCAGGCTCGTTCGACGGACTCGGTGCGCTCGCCTTCGGGGCGCGTGAGACGAAAAGTATCGAGCTCGGCATCGGCGTCATTCCGCTCCACACGCGGGGACCCGAGGCGATCGTCCAAGGTGTGCGCGCCACCGCGCTGCCGCTCGAGCGCCTGCTCCTGGGCGTGGGCAGCCCGAACCCGAATTCCCTCGGCCGCGTGCGCGACGGCGTAGCGGCGTTGAAGTCACAGCTCAAGACGCGCGTGATCGTGGCGACGCTCGGCCCCAAGATGTGCCGGCTGGCGGGGGAGATCGCCGACGGCGTGCTCTTCAACTGGCTGACGCCCGAGCACGCGCGCGTCTCGGCCGGCTGGGTGCGCGACGGCGCCGCCGCAGCGGGCAGGAAGCCGCCCACGCTCTTCGCCTACGTCCGCCTCGCCCTCGGCGGGAAGGCGTGCGACAAGCTCGCGGAGGAAGGCGGTCGCTACGCGGCGATCCCGGCCTACGGCGCCCACTTCGAGCGCATGGGGGTCAAGCCCGTCGAGACGTGTATCGCCGCGCAGAAGGCGGACGAGATCCCGAAGGCGCTCGGGAAGTGGCATGGTGTGGTCGACGAGGTCGTGCTCCGGGCCATCACCGGCGACGACACGATCGAGGAGAACCTGGCGCTGCTTCGCGGTGCGAAGCCGGTGTAGAGGCTTCAGCCCACCTGGTACTTCTTGATCGCCGCCGGGTCGAACGCCAGGCCCAGGCCCGGCTTCTTCGGCACGACAAGCCGGCCGCCTTCGATTGCCGGCGTCTCCTCGTAGAGCCGGAGCGTCCACGGCATGTACTCGACCGTGAGGCCGTTGGGGATGGCGGCCACGAGGTGGACGTGGATCTCCGGGATGAGGTGGCTCACCACGGGCAGGTTGAATGCCTCGGCCATGCCGGCGACCTTCATCCACTGCGTGATGCCGCCCACCCGCAGGAGATCGATCATCACGATATCAACGGAGCGCGCCTCCAGCAGGTGACGGAAGGGCACGATGCCGTAGTGGTACTCGCCCGCGGCGATGGGCGTGACCAATGCGTCGGCCACCCGCGCGAGGCCGGCATAGTCGTCGTGGGCGGTCGGATCCTCTAACCAAAAGAGGTGGAATTGGGTGATCCGGTGCCCCACCTCGATGGCGTGGTGCACGCTCCACAGCTGGTTGATGTCGCACATGAGGTCGATGTCGGGGCCTATGGCCTCGCGCATGACGCGCACGCGCTCAACGGATGCCGCCATCGTCGGCTCGCTCCCGCACTGCATCTTCATCTGCCTGAAGCCCATGTCCACCAGCCGCGGTCCCGCCTTGGCGAGGTAGTCCACGGGGTGCTGGCGCATGAGAGCGCCGCTCGCATAGGTCGGCACGCGGTCGCGCAGGTCCCCGAGCAGCGCGCACACGGATTTGCCCGCGGCCTTGCCCTTGAGGTCCCAGCACGCCGTGTCCACGGCCGAGAGCGCCAGCGAGAAGATGCCGCCGGGGCCCGAGCTGCCCGCGGCGCGTCTGAGCTTGGCGACGATGGCCTCGACCTGCGTCGGGTCGTCGCCAATGATGAGCCGCGCGAGCGCGTCCACAGCGGCCTTGAGCGCCGGCGTCAGCGCGCCGCCGAAGAAGGTGAGACCAATGCCCACGAGACCCTGATCAGTGCCCAGCTCGAGCGTGACGAACTCGCGCGTATCGGTGGGCTCGGGCAGGCCGACGACGAGCGGGTTATCGGCCGGGGTGCGCAGCACGCGCGTGGTGACGTGGGTGATCTTCATCGACGGAGCCTCTCTTGTCGCTTCAGGGTTAGAAGGCCAGGAAGTCCTTCAACGCTGCCAGGACCGCCTCGGGATTGTCCTCGTGAAGCGTGTGGACCGCCCGCGGGATCTCGACGAAGCGGCCGTGAGGCAGGTCCTTGGCCATCCTCTCGGCGACCTCGCGGTCGAGGATGGGGCTCGATTCGCCGCGGAGCACCAGGGTCGGCGGCGTGATCGACCGGACGATGGCCCACCAGTCGAGATCCGGCTGGGAGCGCCGCTCCTTCACGCTCGGGTGCCAGGCCCACACGATGGCGCCGTCGGGGCGCTGCCGGAGGCTGTGCGACGCGACCCAGCGGTAGTAGTGGATCCCGGGATACGGGTTGCCGCGGCAGAGATGCTGGGCCGCCTGCTCGATACTCTCCCACGTGTCGGGTTCGGGAGGCCCCGCCGGCGCTTGAGCCGCCCGCTTGCTGATCTCGGGACCGATGTCGACGATGACCAGCTTCTGGACCTTGTCGGGCCGCTTGGAGGTGAAGTACATCCCGTTCCGGCCGCCCATCGAGAGCCCGATGAGGACGAACGAGGTGAGGCCCAGCTGATCCACGACGCCGGAGATATCGTCGAAGGCCACGATGGCGTTGTAGACCTCGGCCGGATCACTGTCGCCATGGCCGCGCTGGTCGACCGCGTACACGTGGAAATGCGGCTGGAGCGCGATGCTGAGGGTGTCCCAGGCGTGCGCGTTCCCCGTGAAGCCGTGCAGGAGCACCAGCGGCGTGCGGCCGTCACCGCCCCAGTCCAGGACGTGGAGCCGCAGGCCATTGACGACCAGGTGACGATCCAGCGGTCGAAGGAGATTCATCGGACCCGTCCGGCATGATAGCAGGCTTGGCGGTCCCTCTCCATCGCTTGACGCGAGCCCGCCGCCGGCGCAATATCTGGCCCCATGGATATCGGCTGCCATCTTCCGACGCAGGGGCCCGTGGCCACGCGGGACGCGCTGATGACCTTCGCGCGCGAGGCCGAGAAGCGCGACATCGCGTCGCTCTGGGTCAGCGACCACGTCATCTTCCCAAGGAAGGCGACGGGCAGCTACCCCGGCGGGCGCTTCCCGCATCCGCCCGACAAGGCCTACCTCGAGCCCGTCGTCGCCCTCGCCGCCGCCGCCGTCTGCACGTCGCGCGCCCGGCTCGGCGCGTCGGTCTTCATCCTGGGGCACCGCCATCCCGTCGTCATGGCCAAGATGCTCACCAGCATCGACGCGCTGTCAAACGGGCGGCTCATCTGCGGCGTGGGCGTCGGCTGGTGGAAGGAAGAGCTCGAGATCCTGGGCGCGCCCTTCCACGAGCGGGGCCGCCAGGCCGACGAGATGCTGCGCGTCTTCAAGGTGCTATGGACGGAGGAGAACCCGTCGTTCGCCGGGGAGTACTTCCGCTTCAGCGACATCGGCTTCGCGCCCAAGCCCGTGCAAAAGCCGCACCCGCCGATCTGGGTCGGCGGCGACAGCCCGGGAGCTTTCAGACGAGTCGTCACGCTGGGCGACGGCTGGCACGCGACGTCGAAGACTCCGGCCGAGCTGAAGGACGCGCTCGGCCGACTGCGCGCGGTCGCCGACGCGGCCCGCCGCCCCTTCGAGAGCATTGCGCTGTCCGTCCGCCTCTCCCTGAAGGCCGAGCTCCTCGCCCAGGGGAATCAGGCCGTGGTGGACCAGCTCTGCGAGTACAAGCGGCTCGGCTTGGGCCACGTCATGATCGACTTCCGCCGCGACGACCTGGCTCAGATGCTTGAGCTGCTGGAGCTCGTCACCGGCACCGTCCGCCCCGCCGTCGACCGCGCCTAGCCGTCTGCGAGGTTTCGGCAGCCGGCTATACGTGGTGGCGCAGAAAGGCGTCGATCATCGCGTTGACCTGATCGGGCACCTCCATCATGTTGAAGTGACCGGCGCCCACGGTCCATCCGTTGACGACGTTAGGCAGCCATTCCGACATGAGATGCGGCGGGTTGAGCGGCGGCGTGGCGGCCAGGTGGAGCGCGGGGACCTTGCACCGCGCCGCGGTCGCGGGCCCGTCGAAGGCGAGGATCCCCTTCATCGCGGCAGCAGCGACGTAGCTCGGCGCCGCCATCATCACCTTCAGGACGCGCTTGACGAGTCGCTTGTCCGAGGTCTTCATGAACAGGTTGTTGGCGATGAACTGCCGGCGCGGCTCCTGGTTGCCTGCCTCTATGGCCGCCACGATGGCCTCGACCGCGACCTTGAGCTCGGGCGGAAAGACGAGTGGCGCCGGGTCGACCATGACGATGGCGGCGACCTTGTCGGGATGGGCGGCGCCCAGGTCGAGGACCGTGATGCCGCCCATGCTATGCCCGACGGCCACTACCTTGCCGAGGCCGAGCTTGCCGATCAGGAACGCGATATCGTCCGTGTAGGCGGCGATGGGGTAGGGCCCCTGGGGCTTGTCGCTTTTGCCGTGCCCGCGCAGGTCGAGGGAGACCACGCGGTGCCGCCGCGCGAAGTGCCTTGCCTGCGGGGAGAAGAACGACCGGTCGCAGGTCCAGCCGTGGACGAAGACGAAGGCCGGCTTGCCCCTGCCCCGGGTCTCGTAGGCCAGATTGACGCCCTTGTGGGTGATCGTCGGCATGATGGCATCCTCCATGTCTGAGACCCGGTCGGCTCACGCCGGCCTGTCCCGCTCTTCGGTCTACTTGTCGAGCCACACCTCTTGCATCCGCCCGTAGTTGTACAGCGAGTTGTGGGGGACGAGGTTCTTGACGTAGGGCCACTGGGTGAAGTACTCGTTGCGCCAGCCCAGCATGGGCCGCGCGACGTCGGCCTCGAGCTTCCGCTGGATGTCCCAGACGCGCGTGAGCCGCTTGGCGCGGTCCAGCTCCTGGGACTGGAGGTCGATCAACTTGTCCATCTCCTCGCTGCAGTAGTCGGTGTAGTTCCGCGACGAGCCGCACTTGTAATTCTCGTAGAGGAACCCGTCGGGGTCGTCGATGCCCGACGCCGTGAGGTTGGCGCCGATCTGGTAGTCGCGGCGGGCGAGAGCAGGGAAGAACTGGGCCGTCTCGATCTGCTTGACGGTCGCCTCCACCCCCACCTGCCGAAGCTGGTCCACCACGAACGAGGCCAGGTCCACGTAGATCGCGAACGCCCGCGTGACCAGCTCGACGCGGAGCGGTTTGCCGGGGCCGTAGCCTGCGGAGGCCAGGAGCCGCTTCGCCTCCGCCTTGTCCTGGTCCGGCCCGCGGTAGCCCGGGAGCGTCCGAAGATCCTTGTCGAGGAGACCCCACGCCCCGAAGGGCTTGGGCATCAGCGCGGCGCCGACCACCGCGCCGTTCTGGCGGACGCCCTGCACGTAGGCGTGCCGGTCCATCGCATAGCTGATCGCGCGCCGGATCGTCAGGTTGTCGAATGGGGCGCGCTTGTGGTTCACGACCACGTTGTCGCTTCCGTTCTGGCCGATCACGGTCACCACGAGCGACGGCACGTTCTGCTTCGCCGTCTCCGCCATGAGCTTCGTCATCTCGAGCGGCACGGAGGTGTCCAGCCGTCCGGCCTGGAGCGCGGCCAGGCGCGTGCCCCGCTCTGTGATGACCGGGTAGCGGATCCCGTCGAGGTAGGGCCGGTTCGGGACGAAGTAGTCGGGATTCCGCTCCATCTCGACCATCTGGCCCCGGACGTACTCCTTGAGCTTGAAAGGTCCCGTGCCGACGCAGCGCTGGCGCAGGTCGGCGACAGGGACGTGGGCCGGGTACACCGGCGAGTAGCCGGAGGCGAGCATGAGCAGGAGGGAGGGCTGGGGCCGCTTGAGCCTGAAGATCACCGTGTACGGGTCGGGCGCCTCGATGGCCTCGATGTTGGTGTACCAGTCTTTTCGTGGATTGAGGCGGAGTTTGGCCGGCGCGTCGGGGGCCTCGCGGACGACGTCGAACGTGTACTTGACGTCCCTCGACGTGAAGGGCTTGCCGTCGTGCCACCGCACGTTCTTCCGGAGGAAGAAGACGAGGTTCCGGTAGTTGTCCTGCCACGACCACCGCTCCGCGAGCTCGGGAATGACCGTCTCCGCGGTCTCCAGGGGCTTGAAGGGATCGAAGAGGACGAGGTTCGAGTAGCAGGGCGCCACCGGCCACACGCCGGAGATCGTGGCTGACTCGTGGATCGAGAGCCCCGGCGGGTCCTCGGCGAGCATCGCGTTGAGGATGCCGCCCCGTTTCGGTGTCTGGCTTCCGGCGGGGACGGCGGCGCAGAGCGTTCCGAGAAGAATCGCGAGACCGAGAAAGAGCGGGAGTATCGGGCGTTGGCTCATGGTGTCCTCCACATACATGGGCCCCGACGGCGCTGTCAAGTGCGAGGTGCGGAGGACGCCGCTCCGGTGCTACTCTCTTGAGGCTATCCACAGATTGACCTGGCAAGGGAGCCGACCGTGACCCCTCAGAGCCTCGACGAGCGAGCCATCAACACCATCCGCTTCCTGTCGGTCGACGCCGTGCAGAAGGCGAACTCCGGCCACCCCGGCCTGCCGATGGGCGCGGCCGCGCCGGCCTACGTGCTGTGGACCCGGTTCCTCCGCCACAACCCGTCCGACCCCGCCTGGCCTGACCGCGACCGCTTCGTCCTCTCGGCGGGTCACGGCTCCATGCTTCTGTACTCGCTCCTGCACCTCACGGGCTACGACCTGCCGCTCGAGCAGATCAAGCAGTTCCGTCAGTGGGGAAGTCTCACCCCGGGGCACCCGGAGAGTCACCTGACGAAGGGAGTCGAGGCGACGACCGGGCCGCTCGGGCAGGGCATCGGCAACGCCGTCGGCATGGCGCTCGCCGAGGCGCACCTGGCCGCGCGCTTCAACCGGCCGGGGCACGACATCATCAACCACTACACCTACGTCCTGGCGGGTGATGGCGACATGATGGAAGGCGTGCAGGCCGAGGCCGTTTCCCTCGCCGGCCACCTCAAGCTCGGCAAGCTCATCGTCCTCTACGACGACAACGGCATCTCCCTCGCGGGCAGTACCTCGGTCTCGTTCAACGAAGACGTCCAAGCCCGCTTTGCCGCCTACGGCTGGCACGTCCAGGCGGTGGAGAACGGCAACGACCTGGGCGCGGCGGACAAGGCTCTCCGGGCCGCCCAGCAGGTCGGCGACCGCCCCTCGCTCATCGCGGTGCGCACGGTCATCGGCTACGGCGCGCCTCACAAGCAGGGCACCTTCCATGTCCATGGAAGCCCGCTGGGACCCGATGAGGTCAAGGCGGCCAAGGAGAACCTGGGCTGGCCCGTCGAGCCGCCGTTTCTCGTTCCCGACGACGTGAGCGCGCACTTCCGCGCCGCGGTGGAGCGCGGCGCCAAGGAGCAGGATGAGTGGCGCCGACGCCTGGCTGCCTACCAGGCCGCCTTCCCCGATCTCGCCGCCGAGCTCAACCGGCGGATGGTCGGCGCGCTGCCCGCGGCCTGGGACGCTGACCTGCCAACTTTCCCCGCCGATCCGAAAGGCCTGGCGACGCGGAAGGCCTCGGAGGGCCTCATGCAGGCGTTAGCAAAGAAGCTGCCCGAGCTCGCGGGCGGCTCGGCGGACCTCGACCCCTCCACGTTCACGTGGCTCAAGGGGCAGGGCGATTTCGCGCCAGCGTCGCAGCCGCAGGAGGGCGTGCAGGGGGCGGTGGGAGGAGCGTGGGACTACAGCGGGCGAAATGTCCACTTCGGCGTCCGCGAGCACGCGATGGGCGCCGTCGTGAACGGCATGGCGTATCACGGCGGCTTCATTCCCTACGGCTCGACCTTCCTGGTCTTCTCCGATTACATGCGCGGGGCGGTCCGCCTCTCGGCGCTCGCGCGCCTCGGCTCCATCTGGGTCTACACCCACGACAGCATCGGCGTGGGCGAGGACGGCCCGACGCACCAGCCGGTGGAGCACTTTCTGGCGCTCCGGGCCATCCCCGACCTGCTGTTCATCCGACCCGGCGACGCGAACGAGACGGCGTGGGCGTGGAAGGTCGCGATCCGGGAGCGCCACCGGCCGACGGCTCTGGCGCTGTCCCGCCAGAACGTGCCGACGCTCGACCGCTCCGTGTACGCCTCCGCCGAGGGACTCACGCGCGGCGCGTACGTGCTGAACCCCCGCGCCGGGGCGGCTCGCCCCGACATCATTCTGATCGCCACCGGGTCGGAAGTGCAGCTCATCGTCGCGGCCGAGCCCGTCCTCGCCGCGAAGGGCATCACCGCGCGGCTCGTGTCCATGCCCTGCTGGGAGCTGTTCGAGGAGCAGAGCGCCGAGTACCGGGAGAGCGTGCTGCCCAGGTCGGTGACGGCGCGCCTCGCCGTGGAGATGGGCTGCTCGCTGGGCTGGGAGCGGTGGACCGGAACGGACGGCGCCACCGTCACGCTGGACCGCTTCGGCGCCTCGGCGCCCGGCGAGGTCCTCATGAAAGAGCTCGGCTTCACCACGGAGCGCGTCGTCGGCGCGGCCGAGGCGCTGCTCGCGCGGACGGGCCGCACTAGCCGGAGCTGACGGAACCTACGCTACTACACCAAACGGGGGTTGCACTCATGCCAGCCGCAAAGGGAAAGTTCAAGGTCGTCGTCCAGCAGCCGTCGGGCGGGATCACCTATGACACGGCCGACGGCGCCTACGCGATCGAGCGGGAGGCGCTGGACCCGATCGGCGCCGAGATCGTCGAGGTGCCCGCGAAGACGGAGGAGGAGTTCATCGCCGCGGCGAAGGATGCCGACGCCGTGATCGCGCGGAACCGCCGCATCACGGCCGCCATCATCAAGGCCTTGAAGAACTGCAAGGTCATCGGTCTCGGCAGCGTCGGCGCCGACACGGTGGACGTGGACGCGGCCACGGAGGCCGGCATCGTCGTCACCAACGTCCCCGACGTTTTCATCGACGAGGTCGCCGACCATACGATGGCCTTGTTCCTGGCCGCCCATCGCCGCCTGCGCCTCATGCACCAGCTGACGGTGGACGCCAAGTGGACGGAGGGACGGCCGTACTTCAAGGACATCCCGCGCCTCTACGGCCAGACGATCGGCCTCATCGCCTTCGGCAACGTCGCCAAGGCCGTCGCCCGCCGCTGCCACGCCTTCGGCCTGCGGGTCATCGCGTATGACCCGTTCCTGGCTGAGCTCGAGATGACCGCCGTCGGAGTCGAGCCGGTCACGAGCCTCATCGACCTGTGCCAGCGCTCGGACTTCCTGTCCATGCACGCGCCCTTGAACTCGGAGACGCACCACATGATGAGCGAGAAGCAGTTCAAGGCCATGAAGAAGAGCGCCATCTTCATCAACAACGGCCGCGGGCCGACGGTGGACGAGAAGGCGCTGATCGAGGCGCTCAAGCAGAGGGAGATCGCGGGTGCGGCGCTCGACGTCTTCGAGCAGGAGCCCGTGGACCCGATGAACCCGCTGCTCCACATGGACAACGTCATCGTCACGCCTCACATCGCCTCGGCGACAGCGCGCATGGCGCCCGAGACCCGCCGTCGTCTCGGCCGCGAGATCGCCACGGTCCTCCAGGGCAAGTGGCCCCGCTCCGCAGTCAACCCCGGCGTCCTCCCAAGAACGAGCCTAATCCGCTGGCAACCCTATCCAATGGGCCGCGGGCCCAACCGCTAAACGACAAGACCGACGGGGCGGGAGTGACGGAAGAGCCCGAGCTGCCGCCAACCAGCGACGGGCGGGTGGCGTCGGGGGCAGCGGGGGCGCGGCCTGCTTCGTTCCGCCCTTCGCAAGTGCGCGCAGCCCGCAGGGCTGCGAATCACGCCAGCGTAGGGTGACGTAGCTGGCCGCGCCCCCGCTGCCCCCGACGACAGGCCCCGCCCGCCGAGCGCGTTCGAGAGCGCTACGTCGTCGCGAGTTTCGCCCAGACGGAGCGGAGTCGTTCCATCGCAGGGGCGGGAAGTGGGCCTTTGGCGACAGCGGCGGCGGCGAACTCGAGCTGGGCGAGATCCGAAGTCCCGATGAGCGCAGTGGACAGCGCGTCCGTGGTCAGCGCGAAGCGGAAGGCGGCCTCGATCACGCTAGCGGCATATCCCTCGACTACAAGCGGCTCGAACGCCCGGGCGCGCGTCACATCGGTCGCGTAGTCCGGGCCCGAGGCGATCGGGTCCACCGCGGGGATGGCGATCGGATGCCGGACGCTCTGCCCGCTGAGCGCGCCGCCCGCGAGCACGCGGATGCCAATCGTGCCCACGCCCTGCTCGCGCGCCAAGAGCGCGAGCCCGTCGAAGTCCTGCGCCGGGAAACCCGCCGGCACCTCGTGCGCCGCGGTCGGGCTCAGCAGGTTGAAGCACACCTGCGCCGTGTCGATGGTGCCGCTCGCCAACGCGCGGTGGAGCGCCCCGGTCTCGCCGAGCGCCGTCACCCCGAAGAAGCGGATCTTGCCCTGCTCCTGGAGGTGTCGGATCGCGGGCACGACCGCGTCCAGCACGTCGGCGACCCCGAGGCGCCGCTCGCTCCTGACGCGCGCGATCGGGTTGTGGAGGTGGAAGAGGTCGAGGCGGTCTCGCCCGAGCAGCTCGAGGCTCGTCTCGACTGAGCGCGTGAGCGCGCCCGGCACGTCCGCCAGGTCGGCATGGGTCAGCCGGCACTTGCTGCCCACGATCACCGGCGGGCGCAGCGCGCGCAAGACGGCGCCCAGGTTCTTCTCCGACTGACCGCTGCCGTACGACGGCGCGGTGTCGAGGTAGTTGATGCCGAGCTCGACCGCGCGCGCTACGGCGCGCTCCCGGTCGGCCGGCTCGCCCCGCACCATCAAGCCGCCGACGTCGCCGCACCCGAAGGCGAGCGCGGAAACCTTGAGCCCCGTCCTGCCGAGTGTCCGGTATTCCATCCCGTCAGGAACCGAGGCCGAGGCCGCGGCGCAGATCCTTCGCCGCGAGCGGGATCGAGCCGAGGGCCGCGCCCGGGACGGCCGCCCCTGCGGACTGAAGGAGCCGGCGGCGACTTCCGTTGACCGCGTCATGTGCTTTCATCGTAAATCTCCTCGCCTGGTGGGATGCGATACTGCTACTCTTCCTGACCGACGATGTCAGGCGGTCCGTGCGAACACCCGACAAGGAATACTCCGTGTCCACCGAAAAGTCCAGCGACGCCGGCGGCG
>DASYVT010000189.1 GCA_035936835.1 Candidatus Methylomirabilota bacterium
ACTCCCGAGGAGTCGGCCGAGGCGGCCGCCGCGATCAACCGGATCCACGACCGCGTGCACGGCCGGCTGCCCCAGCCCGCCGGCGCGTTCGCGTCCGGCTCCCCCTACAGCGCTCACGATCCGACCCTGCTGGCTTGGGTCCACGCGACGCTGGTGGACACCTTCCTCCTCACCTACGAGCGCTTCGTGGCGCCACTCACGCCGGCCGAGCGCGACCGCTACTGCCGCGAGGCCGGTGGCACCGCGCCGCTCTTGGGCATTCCGCCGGATACGCTGCCCCGGAGCGCGGACGAGCTGACGGCCTACATGGAGCGGATGCTCGCGAGCGGCGAGATCGTGGTCACGGGCGCCGCGCAGGCGCTCGCGAGCGAAGTGCTCTCTCCCGGGTTCCCCTGGCCCGCGCGCCCCCTCCTTGCACTCGCGCGGCTGACTACCGTGGGTCTGCTGCCGCCGCCGATCCGCGAGGCCTACGGCTTCAAGTGGTCGCCGCGCAAGGAGCGGGCGCTATGCCTGCTGAGTGCCGCGACGCGGCGTAGCCTACCTCTCCTCCCACCCCTTGTGCGCCACTGGCCCCCCGCGCGTCGCGCGGCACGGCGCGAGCGGACCATCCACTCTCGGTGACACATCACAGCTAGAAAACCGCGATGGGGTTTACGGGCGAGCCGGTGACGTTCTTGAGGCGGAGCGGCGCGACCGTCAGCAGGAACTCCCAGCGCGTGCGCTCGGTTGCCGCGCGCGCCACGTCTTCGAGGTTCATGTTGTCGATGAGCCAGAGCCCCATGGCGACGAGCGAGATAACGTGGAAGGAGTTGCCGAGGGCCGGGTACGGCAGGGGCGCGATGTCGTTGTGCGTGTCGGTGCCGATCATGGCGACTCCGCGCTGGCGGAGCCACGGGCAGCAGGCGACGTGGAGCGCCGGCGTCCCGGCCTCCATTGGATTGACCGGCCCCTCGGCCAACCGCCGCGCGTAGTAGCCCGTCCGCACAAGGAGAATATCGCCCGACTCGACGCGCAGGCCCTGCGCCTTCTCCGCGGCCTCGAGGTCCTCGGGCATCACGCCCTCGCCTGGGCCCATCCAGCGAACGCTCTTCGCGCGCGCCACGTCCAGCAGGACACCGCGGCTGACCACGCCGTCGCGGAGCACCTCGACTGAGTTGACCGTGGCGCCCTCGCGGGAGGTGACGAGATTGGACGAGCGGCCGTTGTAGAACTGCCCCTGCCAGAAGTAGTGCGGCGGCGCGTCCACGTGCGTGATGGCGTAGCCGTGGAAGACCATGCCGATGAACTCGGCGGCGCCGCGCCGTTGGAGGATCCGCTCGTTCGAGTCGTGATCCCTGCCCTCGCCCGAGTCCACCATGAAGCGCATGGGCTGGATCGTCGTCTCGGCGGTGATCTCGGTGGACCAGGGGCGCGCGCAGGTGACGCTGACGCCGTCGCGCACGAGCTTTCCGGCCGCGATCCTCTTCTGGGGAGTGATCAGGTTGATCGTGCCCAGCTCGTCGTCCTTGCCCCAGCGCCCCCAGTTGGACAGGGTGCGCATGTACTCGCGCACCTGCGCCTCTGTCGGAGTGATCGCAACTGGCGGAGCGGTCGCCACGAGGTTAGCTACTTGAGCTCGCCGGAGTAGATCTTCATCACCGTCGACAGGAACTCCAGCGCGTGGGGCTTCTGGCGCTGGAACGAGTTCCGCCCGATGATGGAGCCGAAGCCGCCGCCGTCGCGGATGGCCCGGTACTCGTCGTACAGCGTCTCGTCGTTCTCCTTGGTCGCCCCGCCGGAGAAGATCACGATGCGCTGCCCGTCGAATGCCGACTGGACGACGTGGCGCACGCGCTCCGACAGCGTGGAGATCGGGACACCGGTTTTCTCGTAGACCTTTTTGGCCTCCGGCTGTTCGATGAACTGAGTGGGCGGCTTGACCTTGATGACGTGCGCGCCCAGCTGCGCGGCGATCTGCGCCGCATAGGCCACGACGTCGATCGCGGTCTCGCCCTCCTTGCTGATGTCGGTGCCGCGAGGGTACGACCAGACCACGGCGACCAGCCCATTGGCCTTGGCCTCGGCGACCATCTCGCGGCACTGCTGGTACATGGTCTGCGCGCTGGCCGAGCCCGGATAGATCGTGAATCCCACGGCGACACAGCCCAGCCGTACCGCGTCCTTGACCGAGCCTGTCACGGCCGAGAGCGGGTCCTTCTCGTCGTGGAGGAGGTCATGATCGTTGATCTTGAGGATGATCGGGATCTCGCCGGCGAACTCGGCCGCGCCCGCCTCGATGAAGCCCAGCGGCGCCGCGTAGGCGTTGCAGCCGGCCTCGATGGCGAGACGGAAATGGTACGCGGGATTGTAGGCCGGCGGGTTGACGGCGAAGCTCCGCGCCGGCCCGTGCTCGAAGCCCTGGTCCACCGGCAGGATGACGAGGCGGCCCGTGCCGGCCAGGCGTCCGTGGTTAAGCAGCCGGGCCAAGTTGGTGCGGGTGCCCGGGTTGTCGCTGGCGTACCAGGAGAGGATCTCGCGAATGCGCGGTTCCATTGGGGTCCCCGTCCTTTCTCTCAGTTGCCGGCGTAGAACTTTTCGGCGAGGGCGACGTCGTCGGGGCTGCCGACGATGATCGCCGCCCGCTGGTGGTATTCGCTCGCCTTGAGGTCGAGCACGCGCTCGGTGCCCGTGCTGGCGCGTCCCCCCGCCTGCTCGACGATCATGCCCATCGGCGCCACCTCATAGAGAAGCCGGAGCTTGCCCTTGGGCTTGGCTGGGTCGCGCATGTCGGCGGGGTACATGAAGAGCCCGCCTTCCAGCAGCGTCCGGTGCACGTCGGCGACCATGGCGCCGGAATAGCGCAGCGAATAGGGGCGCCCGGTCGCCTTGTCGGGCGTGCGCAGGTATTCCACGAACGCGCGCTGCCCCGGATGCCAGGTCGAGATGTTGCCCTCGTTGATGCCGTAGACCTTGCCCTTCTTCGGGATGCGGATGTCCGGGTGCGTCAGGAAGAACTCGCCCGTGGCGCGGTCCATCGTGAAGCCGTGCGTGCCGCTGCCCGCCGTGTACACGAGCGTTGTCGCGGGCCCGTACATGACATAGCCCGCGGCGATCTGCTCCGTGCCGGGGCCGAGCGCCGCCGGCCCCGCCGGATCCCACCCTCGGCTCGGGCGCAGGGAAAAGATCGTGCCGACCGTGCCGTTGACGTCAAGGTTGGAAGAGCCGTCCACCGGATCGCAGGCGACCACGAGGCCGGTCGACCCCTTGCCTTCGCGCATCTCGATGGGCTCGGGCGCCTCCTCGGAGACGAGCGCGGCGCACGCCCCGCTCTTGCGAAGCGCAGCCGTCACGATCTCGTGGCCCCAGACATCGAGCTTCTTGACCTGATCGCCCGTGACGTTGGTGCCGCCCGCGTAGCCGAGCTGGTCTCGCAGCGCCGCGTGGGCCAGCTCCTGTGCGATGACGGCTGCGACGCTGCCGATGCGGCTGACGACCAGGGCCATGCCGCGGGCCTGATCCGAGGCGAGCGTGGCCTGCTGCCGGGCAAGGTGCTCGTCGAGCGTCATCTTTGACGGGGCCACGTTTGGGATGCTAGGCGAAGGCCGGCGTTTAGTCAACCCGGAGCCTCGAGGCGGCGGGCGGGAGCCGTCCACCGGGGCGCTCCACACAGACCGCCGCGATCGCCCGGGCGCCCGGCACCTGTTACATGATCATGTCAGGGAGGGCCTGCTGCTCGGGTCGTGCCGCAGCACAGGAGGACGGGGACGGCGGGCCGGCCCTCGCACCTGAGAGCCCGAGATGGGCGAGGATCCGCTGGATGACGGCGGGGTCATCGATCGTGGCCGTCAGCTGCATCCGCCCGGCGCAGCGCGGACAGCGTAGGACATCCAAGCCGAAGGCCCGGCGCATCAGCGCCGTCCACGTCCAGTAGCCGGGCCGGTCCGCGCCCGGGCGTCCCGCCCCCGCCCTCCCCGCCCCCGCCCTCCCCGTTGGTTCGTTCCACTCCGTCGCTGGGTCACCCTCGGTGCGGCAAACGCCGGGAATCGCTCGATCTTCCCCTCCGCCGCTCGGATTTCAAGCTCGATGTTCTTCCCGTCCACCCAGCCCAACTCGCGCAATCCCTGCCGGAATGCGTCGAGGAGGTGCGCGGCGGCCGAAATGGAGCTGCTGATCATCACGCCTATCCGGTAGACCTTCCCAGGCTGCTGCGCATCGGCGATCAGAGGCGCGGTAAGGAGAACCGCACCACCTACCAGCAAGGAACGTGCGCCGGTTTATGACTGGGTCCTCCCGCCGGGGTCTGGGAGCCCTCCTTACAGGCTGGGCAGGAGTCTGGCAGAGCCTTCCTATCCGCTGCGCGTGGAGTCAGCTGCTGCCAGCGGAGGGCGTTGGACGCATATCCAGCGAACAGGTAGTAGCCGGCAGGAAAGCCGCCGATGACTAAGATGGCGATCGCGACTCCAAGCATGTCGTCACCTCCAGCGCGGATTGTCGGTAGCCGTCGGGCGCGACGCTTCGGGTCGCGAACCCTAGGTCGGGGCGAGGGGGGCGGGGGCAGCAGCCCGCGGTCAACTCCCGACGTCGGGAGCGCGCCATGACCGCCCCCCGTGTCAGCTCCGCTGTGCCCACAAATGTGCCCGCCAGCTCCTAGTTCCTGCCCCGCACCAGCTACCACGAGCCAAGACAGCAAACGAAAACCCCCCGGCAAGCTGCGAACTTACCGAGGGGCTTCTGTGGGCGCCCGAGCTTATGAGACCCCTGCTCTGCCACCTGAGCTACGCCGCCGAAAATCGCGTTGACACGAAAAACGCTTTGCTATAATCCCGCCGAACGACGTCCACCAGTAACGACTCCCGTCTCGCAAGTCAAGGCGGGGAAGGTCCGGAGGAGCTTTTCATGGCGTGGCTCGGCGATCGGCCATGGATCGAAGACGAGGAGAATCCCGTGTACGCGCAGGACGACGCCGAAGTCGAGAAGGAAGAGGACGACGAGGACGACGAGGACTTCGACGAGGATCCCGACGACCTCGATGACGACGACGACGAGGACGACCTGGACGACGAGCTCGACGACGAGGACGAGCTCGAGGACGACAAAGAGGAGGATGAGGACCTCGACGACAAAGGCGACAAGTGACAGCAGCGCCGTATCTCTAGTCTCTCGAAGGAGAATTCGATGGTATTGATGACCGACGCAGGCATTCCGTTCCTCTTGCGGTGGATCCATTTCCTGGCCGGGATCACCTGGATCGGACTTCTCTACTACCTCAATTTCGCCCAGACCCCGTTCTTCGCGGAGACCGAGGCCCCGGTGCGCAGCGGCGTCCAGCAGAAGCTCCTGCCCCGCGTCATGTGGTGGTTCCGCTGGGGCGCCATGATCACCTTCCTCAGCGGCTGGCTCTATCTCCTGGAGTACTGGCTCCACCGGGTCGGCGTGACAAATGCGCAGACCTGGGTCATCCTGCTGGGCGGTATCCTCGGCAGCGTCATGTGGTTCAATGTCTGGTTCGTGATCTGGCCGAGGCAGAAGCTGGTCATCCAGAACGCGCTCGATACGGCGGCCGGCAAGCCCGCCAATCCGGCGGTCGCGGCCGCCGGAGCCCGCGCGGGCCTGGCGTCGCGCACGAACGTCGTGTTCTCGATCCCGATGCTCTTCATGATGGGCTCGGCCAGCCACCTGCCCATGCCGATGCCCGGCTCAGGCGGGGCCTTCTGGCTGATCGCGCTGATCATCATCGCGCTCGTGGAGTGGAACTGCCTCGCCTTCGCCCCCGGCAAGCCCACGACGAAGTCGCTCGGCACCGTCAAGGGCACCCTCTGGTTCGGCTTCATCCTGACGGCGGTCTTTTATCTGCTCTTCGAGGTAATGAAGAAGAGCGGGTAGGCAGCAAGAAGCGGCGCGACTCACAGGCCGGGCGGGGCGTGATACCCCGCCCGGCCTTCGTCTGTCAGCCGCGAAGATCCTCGAGCAACTGCGCCTTGCTCTCGGCCTGGAGCTCGACGCGCGCGCGCACGGCGGGGTGGTCCACCACCAGATGGACGGGCGAGCTCGCGAAGGCACGGACGGCCTCGGGCGGGAACGCGAAGCGGACGAAGTGGACGGCGGAGAGCTTGCCCTTCTCCTCGTCGGAGTGTCCGGCCTCGAACTCGCCTGGGAGGGCGAAGTCCTTGCCCACCTGGATCCAGACCGTCGGCCCCGCGTCGATACCAATGAACCGGTCGAGCACGGCCTGGATCTGGTCCTTGTCGGTGATCTCGATGAAGAGCGTGGCGCTGAGCTCGCCCGGGCCCGGGAGGAGGGCGTTGTAGACGTCGAGCTCGTCCTGGACGCGGGCGTCGGCCGTGATCCGTTCGACGCGGCACATCTCCTGAATCTGCAAGAGCACGGTGTCGCGGTTCTCGAAGACGAAGCTCAGGTGCTCGCCCACGGGCACCCGGCGCACGCGCTTGAGATCGATCACCCTCCGCCGCATTTCGGCGCGCACCTTCTCGTATTCGAAGAAGTTCAGGACGTCCTTCAGTTGGATCTTGTCATGACCCGCCGGGCTCATGGTTCTTCGATTCCGTAGGCTTCGGCGAGGACCTGGATCGGGTGCCGTGCTGGGAGCCCAGTGCCTTGCTTGATCTGGAGCGCCGCCAGCGGACAGTCCGTCGCGACGCGGTCCGCGCCGGCCTCCCGGATGCCTTTGAAGAGCGGCTCGGCCAGCTTCATGGACAGCTGGAAGTATTCCTTCTTCATCCCCCACGTGCCGTCGACGGCGGAGCATTTCTCTATGGTCTCGACCTCCGCGCCCGTCAGGCGCAGCACGTCGGCCGACTTCGTGCCCATGTTCTGCGCCTTCAGGTGACAGGGCAGCTGGTAGGCGATCTTCCTCGGAGGATTCGGGAACCGGGTATCGAGCTGTCCGGCGGCGTGGAGCCCCGAGAGGTACTCGAAGAGATCGCGCGTGTGGCCGGCGACCAGATTGGCGTCCTCGGAGCCGTCGAGCCAGGGGTACTCCTGCTTGAGCATGTAGGAGCAGGTCGGCCCCGGCACCACGATCTCGCGTCCCTGCCTGACGGCTTCAGCCAGCGACTTGACGTTGTCGGCGATGAGACCTTTCGCCTCCTTCACCGCCCCGCCGTCGAGGTACGGCATGCCGCAGCAGCGCTGCGCCGGCAGCGAGACGTCCACCCCGTTTCGCTCGAGCACGGCGACGGCGGCCTTGCCCGTCGCGGGGTCATTGAACTCGACGGAGCACGTGGCGAAAAGCGCCACCCGAGCCCGAGGATGGAAGGACGGCGAGCGTCGCCGGTCGAACCAGGCCGAGAAGGTCTCGCGGTGGAAGGGCGGCAGCTGCCGGTCCTTGTGGATGCCGACGACGGCCTGCATGAGCGCGCGCTGCGGCGGCAGCGAGGACGCCCAGTTGGACAGCGGCGCCGTCAGGCTCCCGAGGCGCCCGACCAGCTCGGTGTTGCCGAGGAACCGGTCCTGGAGCGTCACGCCCTTCTGCCTGGCTTCCGCCGAGCGAGAGCGGAGCATGAGCCGCGGAAAGTCCACCTGCCAGCGGTGCGGCGGCGTGTACGGACAGTGGTTGTAGCAGAGCTTGCACTGGTAGCAGAGATCGACGACCTCCTTGACGTCCTTGGCCGGCAACTTCTCGACGTCGCCGTCCACCGCCTCCGTGTCGAGCCGGTCGAACATGACCTTGAACGACGGGCAGAGCGGCAGGCAGCGCCGGCAGCCGCTGCAGATGTCGTAGACGCGGCGAAGCTCGTGATCGACCAGTTCCAGGTTCCAGAATCCGGGCTGCCGAATGTCCAGCGTCATGTTGACCTCGTGACGTACGGCGGGGCGGCGCTCTTATGCCGCCCCGCCAACCAAAGAAGAAACAGGCTAGATCGCCTCGGCCGGGTCCTTGCCCGCGATCTGTTTCAGCCCCTTGGCGAAGCGGCCCGCGTGCGACTTCTCAGCCTTGGCCAGCGTCTCGAACCACTCCGCCAGCTCGGCGAAGCCCTCGTCGCGCGCGGTCTTGGCCATGCCCGGGTACATCTGCGTGTACTCGTAGGTCTCACCCGCGACGGCCGACTTGAGGTTCGCCTCGGTCTTGCCGAACGGCTCCCCCGTCGCCGGGTCGCCGACTTCCTTCAGGAAGTCCATGTGCCCGAAGGCGTGGCCGGTCTCGGCGTCGGCAGTGTCCTTGAAAAGGCCTGCCATGTCCGGGAAACCCTCGATGTCCGCCACGCGGGCGAAGTAGACGTACCGGCGGTTCGCCTGCGATTCGCCGGCGAACGCTTCCTTGAGGTTCTCGTGGCTCTTGGTGCCCTTGAGGCTCTTGCCTGCCATGGTGTGGCTCCTTATTAATGAAATGAGACCGTTGGGAAAACCCTACGGTGAACGTCGCGGCCGGTGCGGCCGGGCCTTCGCGGACCGGCACTGCGGACAGCGGCCGAAGAACTCGATGCGGTGGTGCGTGATGGCGAGTCCGGTGCGCGCCGCGATCCGCACGCGGAGCGCCTCGGCGTGGGGCTCGGCCAGCGGGCCGTCGACGTCCACGATCCGGCCGCAGCGCACGCACGTGAAGTGGTGGTGCGCGTCCATGTTGGCGTCGAACCGGGCGTGGGGACCCGGAATCTCGGCCGCCAACCCTTCGGCGACGAGGAGACGCAGGTTGCGGTAGACCGTGCCGAGGCTGACGCGGGGCAGCCGGCGGCGCACGAGGCGGTACACCCACTCGGCCGTCGGGTGCGACTCCGTGTCGCGCAGCACCTCGAGGATCACCCGCCGCGGGCCCGTCAGCCGGAGACCGTGGGCGCGGAGGGCCGCATCGGGACTCTTAGGAATGGTTCTCATTACGAAATGGAGGCTACACGCCCGCCGCCGGGCTGTCAAGGGCGACCCAGTTGCCGCGCCGGTGCCGCCTCGGGTAAACTTTCCATCTCAGGAGGACCTATCGGATGGCGCAGCCCCTCTGGCTTCGGATCGAGGGAGCCAGGCAGAACAACCTGAAGAACGTCACGCTCGCCATCCCGCACGACCGGGTGACGGTCGTGACCGGCGTGTCGGGCTCGGGCAAGTCCTCCCTCGCCTTCGACACGATCTTCGCCGAGGGGCAGTGGCGCTACATCGAATCCCTGTCGGCCTACGCCCGCATGTTCCTCGAGCGGCTCGACCGGCCCGACGTGGATCGCATCGAGCACATCCGCCCGGCGATCGCGCTCGAGCAGAAGAACCCGGTACGCACCGCGCGCTCCACCGTCGGCACGGCGACCGAGCTCCACGACTACCTGCGCCTGCTCTTCGCGAAGGTCGGGCGCGTCCACTGCCCCACATGCGGCAGCGAGGCGAGGAGCGACTCGGCCGAGCGCGTGGCGGACGAGCTGATCCGCGACCACCCGGGCGCGGGCGCCCTGGTCTGCTTTCCCCTGCCGGCCGCGCCGCGCCCCGATCCGAAGGCATTCGTGGCCGCCCTCGTGCAGCGCGGCTTCGCCCGCATCAAGGTGGGAGAGACGCTGCTCGACCTGGCCGAGGCGCAGTCGCCGGCGGTCACTCTGCCTGCCCTCGACGGCCAGCCCGTCCAGGTCGTGCTCGACCGCGTGACGCTTTCGCCCGGGAGCCGGCGCCGCATTACCGAGTCGCTCGAGACGGCTCTCGGCGAGGGCGACGGGCGCGCCGCCGTGGAGATCGTGGGACATGGCCCGCTGACGGTGAGCCGCGAGTTCCGCTGCCCGCGCTGCGAGATGCCCCTCGCGCGGCCCCAACCCCTCCTCTTCTCGTTCAACCATCCGCTCGGCGCCTGCCCCGAGTGCAAGGGCTTCGGTAACATCCTGCGTTACGACGAAGCGCTCGTCGTGCCCGACCCCTCGCGCAGCCTCGGCGAGGGCGCCGTCGCGCCCTGGTCGCAGCCCTCGGGGCGCCGGTACCAGAAGCAGCTCCTGAAGGCGGCCAAGAAGCGGGGCGTGGACATCTCGCGCCCCTACGCCCTACTCGCCCAGAAGGACCGCGACTGGATCTATCAGGGCGGCGACGACTTCCCCGGGATCCAGGGCTTCTTCGAGGAGATCGAGGGCTACCGGTACAAGCTCCACGTTCGCGTCTTCCTCTCCCGCTACCGCAGCCAGTGGCCCTGCCCGCGCTGCGGCGGGGCGCGGCTCCGTCCCGAGGCGCTGACGGTCACGGTCGGGGGCGCCACCATCGCCGACTGGAACGCCAAGACCGTCGAGGACCTCAACGCCTTCCTGGAGTCCATCAGCTTCACGCCGTGGGAGGCGGCGGTGGGGCGCGAGGCGCTCAAGCTGCTGCGCGCCAAGCTCTCCTTCCTCCAGCGAGTCGGGCTCGGCTACCTGACCCTCGGCCGCCAGACGCGCACGCTCTCGGGCGGCGAGGCCCAGCGCATTAACCTCGCCAACCAGCTGGGGGCGCAGCTGGTGGGCACGCTGTACGTGCTCGACGAGCCCTCGATCGGGCTCCACGCGCGCGACACCGAGCGGCTGGCCGAGCTCTGCCGCGAGCTGGCGCAGGCGGGCAACACCGTCATCATCGTCGAGCACGACCGGTCCTTCATCGAGTCCGCCGACTACCTGGTCGAGATGGGGCCGGGATCGGGCGAGCGTGGCGGCGCGGTCGTCTTCGCGGGTACCCAGGCCGAGTTCGCCAAGGACCCGCGCTCGCTCACCGCCGCGTACCTGACCGGCCGGGAGAGCATCCCGCTGCCCCTGACGCGGCGTGAGGGGCGTCGTGCCCTCGTGATCCGCGGCGCGCGTGAGCACAACTTGAAAAATCTGACCGTGCGCATCCCGCTCCATACCCTCACCTGCGTCACGGGCGTCTCGGGCTCCGGCAAGTCCACGCTCGTCCACGACACGCTCTACCGCGTGCTGGCGCGCCACTTCAAGATCGAGCCGGCGCGTCCCGGCGCCCATGACGAAGTCCGCGGGGTGGAGTTCGTCAAGGGCATCCACCTGATCGACCAGGAACCCATCGGCCGCACGCCGCGCTCGAACCCCGTCACCTACGTCAAGGCCTTCGACGAGATCCGCAAGCTCTTCGCCGGGCTGCCGCGGGCCAAGGCGCTTGGGCTCGCCGCGGGCGCCTTCTCCTTCAACGTGCCCGGCGGACGCTGCGAGGCCTGCCAGGGCGACGGCCTGCAGAAGCTCGAGATGTACTTCTTCGAGGACGTCTACGTCACCTGCCAAGAGTGCGAAGGACGGCGGTACCGCCCGGACGTGCTGCAGGTCACCTACAAGAACCGCAACATCAGCCAGGTGCTGCGGCAGACGGTGGACGAGGCCGTCGAGTTCTTCGCGGCGCAGCCGGTCCTCGCGCGGCGGCTCAAGGGGCTGCAGGAGGTGGGCCTGGGCTATCTCCGCCTCGGCCAGCCGGCGACGACGCTCTCCGGCGGCGAGGCCCAGCGCCTCAAGATCGCGGCGGAGCTCTCCGCCAAGCTCGCCTCGGACATGCTCTACATCCTCGACGAGCCGACGACGGGCCTGCACCTGGACGACGTGAAGAAGCTCCTCGTGGTGCTCAACCGCCTCGTGGACGCGGGCAACACGGTCCTCGTGGTGGAGCACCATCTCGACGTCGTCAAGACGGCGGATTGGGTCATTGACCTCGGCCCCGAGGGCGGCGCGGCCGGCGGCGAGATCGTCGCCGAAGGCACGCCTGAGCAGGTCGCCCAAAGCGTCGGCTCGTACACCGGCAAGTTCCTGCGCGATCTCCTGCCGCGGCCCAACGGCCTGCCGCGGCCCAATGGAAGGACGGCGCCGGGCGCCACTGAGTGAGGCCCGCTCCGTTCTACGGCTGGGTGGTCGTGGGGGCGGCCTTCTCCGTCCTCTTCATGGCCTACGGCGCCCAGTTCTCCTTCGGGGTCTTCTTCTCCGCGCTGCTCGAGGAGTTCGGCTGGAGCCGCGGCGCGCTCTCCGGCGCCTTCGCGCTCTACGCCTTCGGCTACAGCGGCCTGGCCGCCGTCTCGGGCCGGTTGACGGACCGCTGGGGGCCGCGCGCCGTCATCGCCACGGGCGGCGTGTTCCTCGGCGCGGGCTGGATCGCCATGAGCGCGACCAGCGCAATCTGGCACCCCTACGTCTTCTACGGCGTCGTGGCCGCCGTCGGCATGTCCACGGCGAACGTCCCCTGCACCGCCACGGTGGCTCGCTGGTTCGCCAGACGGCGGGGGCTCGCCACGGGCCTGGCCTCGGCGGGCGGCAGCTTCGGCGCCTTCTGCCTGCCGCCGATCGCCCAGCTCCTCGTGTCGGGCGTCGGCTGGCGCCGAGCCTACGTCATCTTCGGCACGGCTATCCTCCTGATTGTCAACCTGCTAGCCCCGCTCATGAAGCGCGATCCCGAGGGACTCGGCCTCACGCCCGATGGCGACCCACCCAGCGAGCACACCGGCGCCGTGGCCGCACGGGGCACGGATTACACGATGAGCCAGGCCATGCGGACACGGGCCTTCTGGGTGCTCTTCGCCCTCTTCGCGGCCACGTGGATCCCGATCTTCGCGCCTTTGGTCCATCTGGTGCCCCTGGCCCGTGGGCTGGGTGTCGACCCGCTCGTGGCGACGACGCTCGTGAGCGCGCTCGGCATGGCGGGCATCGTCGGCCGCCTCATCATGGGCAGCCTCTCGGACCGCATCGGCCGCCGGCCGGCGATCGGCATCGGGCTCGTCCTTCAGATTTTGGCCTTTCTCGGGTTCGCGGTGGCCGACGCCCTGCCCGGCCTCTACGCCGCATCGATCGCGTTCGGGTTCTCTTACGGCGCTGTCGCGTCGCTCTTCCCCGCGATCGTGGCGGATTTCTTCGGTCGCGAGCGGGCCGGCAGTCTCGTCGGCCTGCTCTTCGCGATGTCGGGCTCGATGGCGGCCTTGGGCCCGCTGGGGGCCGGCTTCATTTATGATCGCACCGGCAGCTACGGCCCGGCCTGGGTCGGCAGCGCGGCGCTCAACGTGGTAGCGCTGGGGCTCCTTGCCTGGGCCCGGCCGCCGCGTCGGCTCGAACTCTCTCTCAAGGAGGCGTGATGGCTGGGCTCAAGGACAAGTACTGCATCGTGGGCGTGGGCGAGACGGAGTACAGCAAGCATTCGGGCCGGAGCACGCGGGCCATGGCGGTCGAGGCCGTGAAAACGGCCATGGCCGACGCGGGGCTCAAGGCCGCCGCCGTGGACGGCATGATGTCCTACCAGAGCGGTGACTCGACGCCGGCCAACTGGGTCGCCCCCGACCTGGGCATCCGCCTCAACTTCTACATGGACGTGTTCGGCGGCGGCTCCTCGACCGAGGCGCTGGTGGGCCTGGCGATGGGCGCGATCGAGTCGGGCATGTGCAACACGGTGGCGATCTTCCGCTCCATGAACGGCTACTCTGACTTCCGCATCGGCGGCACGGGCGCGCGGGCGGCCCAGCCCGTGCGCGGGCTCGACCTGGCGCAGGTGCCCTTCGGGATGCGCAGCGCCGGGCAGAACTTCGCGCCCACGTTCATGCGCCACATGTACGAGTACGGCACGACCTCCGAGCAGGTGGCGCGCGTGCGCGTGGCGCACAGCAAACACGCCTCGCAGAACCCCAAGGCGCTCCTGAAGGACCGCGTCACGGTCGAGGACGTCGTCGGCTCGCGCTGGATCACGAAGCCTCTCCATCTCCTCGACTGCTGCGTCGAGACGGACAACGCGACCTGCATCATCGTCACCTCGGCCGAGCGCGCGCGCGACCTCAAGCAGAAGCCCGCCTACGTCATGGGCGTGGCCGGCCGGGTCAACAAGGCGCGCACCGACTTCCACTGGGCCGCCGGTCCCATCTCCCGCGTCGCCGGCTACTACGCCAAGGACATCGTCTTCGGCCAGGCCGGCATCAAGCCCGAGGACGTGGACGTCACGGGCTCCTACGACGCCTTCACCTTCACGACCATGCTCCAGCTCGAGGAGTACGGCTTCTGCAAGAAGGGCGAGGGCGGGCAGTACGTGTCGAGCGGCATCATCGAGCTGGGCGGCAAGCGGCCGAACAACACCTCGGGCAGCCACCTCTGCGAAGGCTACACCCACGGCATGAGCATGGTCATCGAGAACGTCCGACAGCTGCGCGGGCGCGTGGACGACTACTGCCCAGGCTGGGCGGAGGGTAAGCACAGCTACGACTACTCCCCGGGCAAGTGCCGGCAGGTCAAGGACGCGAAGATCACGATGAACCTCGGATGGGCGATGCCGCCGACGGGCTCAGCCCTGATCCTCCATAGTTAGGAGCGATAGAAATGGCCAACGTCGAATACCGCGGTATGAACCTGGTGATCCCTGAGAATGACTCGGAGTGGCGCGAGCACTTCAAGCTGGCGCGCGGTCACAAGCTGATGCTGCGCGCCTGCAAGGCTTGCAGCCTCCTGCGCTACCCGCCAAGCCACGCCTGCCCCTGGTGCGCCGCCCTCGAGTGGGAATGGAAGGAGGTCAGCGGCAAGGGGCACATCTATTCCTACGAGGTGGTGCACCACGCCATCCAGCCGGGCTTCAAGGAGTGGACGCCCTACGCGGTTGTGCTGGTGGAGCTCGACGAGCAGCGCGGCAAGCCCACAGCGGACGAGGCGCTCAGGATCATCGCCAACCTCGTAACCCCGGACGGAAAGCCCGAGGCCGAGGCCAAGGTCGCCATCGGCAAGCGCGTGCGCGTGGTCTTCCAGGACCTCGCGGCGGACTTCGCCCTGCCCCAGTTCACGCTGACAGACGAGCCCCCCGTCGGCCGCGTCTGGAGCCTTCCGACCTAGCCCCGCGTGAGGCGCGAGACGATCTCGTCGAAGACCTTGTCGGCCAGCGCCCTGACCTCTTCGCGGGTGAGAGTCTGGATCGGGTGCTGCACCATGATGGTCTTGTAGGCGTCGGCGCCCAAGGCGGATGCCTGGGCGCGCGCGGCCTTGGCGAACTCGGTCGAGATCACCGTCGCCGTCGGAAGCCCCTGGTCCTCGAAATACACGCCGTCGTGCACACTGCACGTTGTGCAGGACCCTCAGTCGGCGAGCGCCTCGATGACGGCGTCGCTCGTCTTCAGGATCTCCGCGCGCAGGTCCTCCGGCGCGGGCCGCGCGAATGTCGGCTTCTTCTTCCTCACAATGGCCTTGGGCTTGGCGCGCTCGCGCAGCAGCTCCTCCACGCGGTCGAGCAGGTGGTCGCCCTTGGCCTTGGAGATGTCGAGGAGCGTGATCACCTTGCCGTCGAGCGTGGCCAGGCGCGCGGCGGTCTTGCGCGGCACCGCGACGGAGTCGGTCGGATCCAGGAACTCTTCGGTCATCATAGGCCCTCCCGGGGCGATTGTACCTTCTTAATGACCAGGCGCGACATCTTCGGGAAGGTCCAGCCCGGGATGACGGCCGAGAAGCGGCCCGCGGTGCCGCCCGCCACCACGAACTTGAGGTTGCCCGGCTCGCGGAACTTCGGGATCAGCGTCGCGTCGGTCTCCGGGTGCGGGAACTTGGCCATCACGTGAGCGGGCAGCCCATCGCCGCCGTCCAGCCCTGGGATCAGCTCGCTGACGGGCTTGCGCAGCCGGTGCCAGAGGAAATCGCGCATGTCGGCCTTGCTCCAGCCGTCGCCCGCGACCGTGCGCGCGTGCTCGGGCGAGAGCACGACCAGCGTGTCGCCGTGGTGCGTGGACTTGTGGTGCGAGATGACTTCCAGCGAGCGTGAGATGGTGATGAGGAGGTCCTTGGCCGTCAGGCTCCGGTGGTCGTAGACGCCATGGGGCGCCTCTGCTGCGAACGCCGCGACCGTGCTCTCGTCCTGGGCGAAGCCGTGTTCGACGGCCAGCGAGTCCCAGGGGTTTTCTTCCTCGTGCTCGCCGATGCAGTAGGTGTAGCGCCCCGGGTGCGCCATCGTGGACATGCTCATGGTTCGGGCCGACGCTCCACCCACATTGGCGACGATGAGTCGCAGCGCCCGCCCGATCGTCGCGTTGGCGCGCCAGCCAGGCCCGAAAGCTCCAGCGGCGCAGTTGATGTCGAGCGCTGCACGCGCGGGGCCGTTGACGATGAAGAGCGGCGAGTGAAAGTTGGTCGTGGCGGAGACGCCGTGAAGATCGAAGGCGTCGTCGCACATGGCCTCGACCCCGGCGATCACGACGGGCAGGTACTCGGGGCGACAGCCGGCCATGACCGCGTTGACCGCGATCTTCTCGACGGTGGCGCGGCCGAAATTCGGCGGCACCAGCGCGACCAGCTCGCCGGCCTCACGCCCCGAACCCGCGACCATCGCGGCGACGCGCTCGCGCGTGGGAGGAACGACGGGAAGGCCGTCGGTGACGCCGCGCTCGAAGAGAGTCTCGAAGGGATCCTGCTCAGGCTGAGGCACAGGCACCCCGCTCAGGGCTTGCAGAGGCGGAAGTTGGCGTAGTCGCCCTGCGCGGTCGACTTCGTGTCGTCGGAGTCGGTGAGGACGGCGATCCCGGAGGCCTTCGGCGTCTCGGTCTCGTCGAAGAACTTCTTGTAGTCCTCGAAGATGTTGACCCGCTCCTCCATCCACGAGCCCTTCCGGTCGGTGCCGCTCCGAATCACCAGCCCCTGGGTCAGGCCGCCGCTCGAGGAGAGACGCGTGCCCACCGGCACGACCGCGCTCCAAATGTACTTGAGCGACTTCACCGACCAGGGTGTGTGGGGGAAGACGGCGTAGACGGAAACCGCGCTGTCGTTGGTCTTCGACTGCCGTTCGTCCGACCCGGCGGGGAACTCGACCGGACGCCAGGCCCAGGCAAGCATCGGGTATGCCTTCGGGTCCCACTCGTACTGCTTGGCGGCCTGGATACCGAGGCCCTTGGCGATGGCGTGGAGGAAGCGCAGGCCGTCCATCTCCTGAACCGAGTAGACCTCGCGCCCGGCGTCCTTGCGCGCCTTCCAGTCCGACGGGAATTCGCCGACCTTGCCCTTGGAGAAATTCTCGACGGTGATGCACTCCTGGGCACCCGCCGGCTCCACCAGGAGCGCGGCGGCGAGAAGGGCAATGACGAGACGCAGCGGCACGGCGCTATCGCCCGCGGCGCCACCAGGAGTGGACGAGCTGGTCCACCACCTGTACCAGCTGGCCGACGGTGCGGCATTCCTTGACGATGTCGCACGCGGGCGAGTAGAGCGGCATCACGCTGTCGCCGATGCCCCAGCCCCACTGCCCCTCCGGGTTCAGCCAGATGATGCCCTTGACGCGCTCCCGGATCTGACGGATCGCCCACGCCTGGGGGTCGTTGTAGTTGTTGCGCGCGTCGCCCAGGACGAGCACCGTGGTCTTCCGATCGAGCGAGTCTATCTCCGTGCGCACGAAGCGGCTGAAGGCGTAGCCGAAGTCCGATCGGCAGTGATAGTCCACCGGCGAGGACTTGAGCGCCCACTCGATCGCGTGGTCCACCGGGTAGGTCTTGAATGCCTGGGTCACCTCGGCGATCTCCGAGACGAAGACGTACGAGCGCATGCGCGAGAAGCACTCCTGCAGGCTCCAGACCAGCTGGAGCATGAAGCGCGAGGCGTTGCGCACCGAGTCGGACACGTCGCAGAGCGTGACGAGCTTGGGCTTTTCGCGATGGCGCCGCCGGAAGCGCAACTCCATCGGGACTCCACCATACTGGAGGCTCTTCCGGATGGTCCGGCGCGAGTCGAGCCGCCCCTTCTCCTCCTGGCGCTGGCGCAGGGCGAGGGCGTCCTTGATCTTGCGTGCGAGGCGCGCGACCACCGCCTTCATCTGCGCCACCTCGTCCGGCGAGAGCGCGAAGAGCGGCTTGTCGGTCAGCACCTCGCGCGTGAGCTTCTCGCCCTGCCGGTAGGCCCGGCGCTCGAGCTCGCGCTCGACGTGCTGGCGGATCATGCGCCGGAAGGCCTCGAGGCGCAGGTCGAGGTAGTTGCGGATCCGCGCGAGCATACCCGGGTCCATGCCCTGGGCCTCGAGCAGCTGCATGATGCGCGAAAGATCGCGCTCGATGGCCTCCCAATCGAACTTGTCGTAGATGCGCCGCGAGAAGTAGCCGATCTGCAGGAAGTACATCAGCCGCTCGAGCCCGGCGCCCTGCCCCTGGCCGCGGATGGCCATCTCCATGTCCGTGCCCTCGCCGCGGAGCATGAGCTCGGTCAGCTCGTCCATCTCCATGTTCTCCTGCGCCATGAGCTGGTCGAGCATCTGCTGGATGCGCGGGTCCTCCGGTCCGAGCGCCTTCTTGAGGCCGGCGCCGAGCGCCTCCAGGTCGAGGAAGTAGAGATCGAAGAGGCGGTCGAAGGTCGGCAGGTCCCGCGACTCCTTGACGAGCGTGGATGCCAGGGCGGCCTTGAAGGTGTCGCGGTGCTCGAGACCGATTTCCGAGGTGGCCGACAGCGCGTCCATCGCCTCGCTCGGGGAGATGCGAAGCTCCGCCCTCCGAAGATCGCCAATAAATTCCAGGATCCGCTGGTCCATCGGCTACCTAGAAAACGTGACCCAGGAGGATTTGAAAACGTCTTCGCCGCCGTCGCGGGTGATGGGGCAGAGCCGCCCGTCCTCGAGGCGCAGGAGACCGTGGAAGGACCCGGGGGCGATGAAGTGCGTCATCTTGAGCTTCCACCCCAGCCCCTCCCCCGGCGCTTCTTCCTCGCGCTCAGCGACGCGGGTGACGTCGGGCGCGTCGCCGACGAGGTGCAGGACGCGCACCGGCCCCTCCGAGCAGCGGAGCCCCAGCACAACCTTGTAGGCCGGATCCTGGCGGGAGGTCTCCACGGTCATCTCGCCGGGCTGCAGCAGGTGCGGCACTGCCTCGGGCATGGCGGCGCGAAAGAACTCCCGAGGGGCCGGGTGCGTGTAGTAAAAGTGCCAGCGCCCGGCCGCGTAAATCCAGAGCTTGGAGTACTCTCCGAGCGCCGCCGAGACGCACCGCCCGCCCTCGATGAAGACGGGCCCGCCCGGCCCGAGCTCGGGCAGCCGGATGCGTGGGCATGGAAACCACAGCTCGCGAAACTCGGTGAGGCTCATGTCGCCTAGTCGATGTCGCTCAGCACTTTGTCGAGCGCGCCCTTGACCCGCTCGAGGTCCTTTTCGTGCTTGACCAGCATCGTCAGCGTGGATTCGACCAGGTCGCGGTCCAGGCTGTCGGCATTCAGAATGATGAGCGAACGCGCCCAGTCGAGGCTCTCCGACACGGAGGGCGCCTTGCGCAGGTCGAGCCCGCGGATGCGCTGCACGGTTGTCACGACGGTCTGGGCCAGCCGCTCGGAGATCTCCGGCACCTTCAGGCGGATGATGGCCAGCTCCTCGTCCGGCGGCGGGAAGTCGATGAAGAGGTGCAGGCACCGACGCTTGAGCCCGTCGGAAAGCTCGCGCGCGTTGTTCGAAGTCAGCACCACCAGCGGGATGTTCGTCGCCTTGATGGTGCCGAGCTCCGGCACCGACACCTGGAAGTCCGAAAGGACTTCAAGCAAGAACGCCTCGAATTCCGGCTCGGCCTTGTCGATCTCGTCGACCAGCAGGACGACGGGGTCGGGGGACTCGATGGCCTGAAGCAGCGGCCGCGGCGCGAGGAAGCGGTGAGAGAAGAAGGCATCGTCCTGGCCCGAGATCCTGGCGACGGCATCCGGCAGCGACGGCGCGTCGGCGATCAGCTCGCCGATGCGCTCGCGCAGCAGCTGGGTGTAGAGGAGCTGCTTGGCGTACTTCCACTCGTACAGCGCCTTGCCCTCGTCGAGCCCCTCGTAGCACTGCAGGCGGATCAGCCGCCGGTTGGTGATCTCGGCCAGGGTCTTGGCCAGCTCCGTCTTGCCGACGCCCGCTGGGCCTTCGACGAGCACCGGCCGTCCCATGCGCTCCGCCAGAAAGATCACGGTGCAGATTCGGCGGTTGGCGATGTAGCGAGCGTTCTTGAAGTGCTGCTGGACATCCTCCGGAGACTGGAACATGTGGGCTCCTGTATGAGTGAATTGGCGTGAAGTGTAGCACACTTGCGCGCCGCCGAAACCCTTGGGCCGATCGCTTGGCTCTTCCGTCTCCCAGGGCGATACTCGAAGGCATGAGTGAAATCGAGCAGAACGAAGGCGAGGCCCGCTCCTATCATCGGTGGCAGTTCAGGCTGGGCGCGCTCGGCATGTTCCTCACGGCGGGCTATCTCGTCGCGCTCCTCGTCACGGGAGCGGCCGCGCATCTCCGGGATCTGCTCGCCGCACTGACGCTCCACTGGTGGCAGGTCGTGCCGTCGGCCGTGCTGATCCTGGGGGCGGGTCATCAGCTCCTGACGCTCCCGGTCTCCTGGCTCGGCGGATTCTGGCTGCCGCGGCGCTATGGGCTGAGCCACCAACGGCTCGTCTCATGGCTGCGGGACAGGGCCAAGGGCGGTCTCATCGGAGTCGCGCTTGCGACGGCAGGGTCCCTCGTCGTGTACGGACTGCTCCGCTCGACGCCGTGGTGGTGGCTGTGGGCGGCAGCCGCCTTCTTCGCCGGCTACGCGCTACTGGCCTTCGTGACACCCGTCTGGCTCGTGCCCCTCTTCTACCGGCTGACACCGCTTGCCGACGGTGATCTCCGGTCGCGGCTCCTCCGGCTTGCCGAGCGCGCCCGCGTACCCGCCGTCGGCGTGTGGATCGCGGACCAGTCCCGCCGGAGCCGCACCGCCAATGCCGCCGTGACAGGTCTCGGCAGAACACGGCGCATCCTTCTCTTCGACACGCTCGTGAGCCGCTTCGAGCCGGAGGAGGTCGAGGCGGTGCTCGCCCACGAGCTCGGCCACCACGTCGCGGACGATCTCTGGCGTGGGCTTGCCGTTCAGGGCGCGGTCACGCTTGCGGCGTTCTGGGTCGCCGATCGCGCGCTCGCCGCGGGCGCGGGAGCGCTCGGGCTCTCGGGGCCGGCCGACATCGCGGGGCTCCCGCTCCTCGGCCTCGTGACGATGGCTGTCGGTCTGATCGCGCTCCCTGTCATCAACGGCTGGTCCCGGCGGGTCGAGACGCGGGCCGACGACTTCGCTCTCAGGCTGACTCAAAACGCCGCCGCATTCATCGCGGCCATGGAGCGGCTGGCCGACCTCAATCTTGCGGAGCGCGACCCACATTTTTTGAAGGAGCTGCTCTTGTATTCTCACCCTTCTGTGGGCCGACGGATAGCCCGCGCCAGAAATCGAGCGTGGTCAGAAGGCTGACACTGTTCGATTTCTTGCGCTGACACTTTGGCGGAGCGCCTGCGCCGGCCCTCCAACGTCCGCTGGCCACAGCCTGAAGCACCCCCCTAGCCTAGTGGCACCGGACTTGCTACCCTTGGGTCCTCATGCGCAACCACGAGCCCACGTCCCTGATCCGGCATCTCCAGGTCCTCCGCGCGGTCTCCGAAGCCGTGAGCCGGTCCCTCGACCTCAACGAGGTCGTGCAGCGCTCACTGGCGGCCCTCACCCATGTGACGGGACACGAGATCGCGAGCCTTCATCTGATCTCCGCCGACGGGAACAACATGCTTCTCCGTGGAGACCGTGGGCTCAGCGATAAGCTGCGCCGGGTCAACCTCGAGCTGCCCTTGGGCGAAGGTTTGATCGGCCGGGTGGCGCTGTCGGGGACCGCGCGGCGGGTGGACGACGCAAGCCTGGAAGAAGACCTGCTGCCGGCCGCCCGCGCGGCGGTTAGCTCCGACGGTATCCGCGGCTTCGTCTGCGTGCCGATCCGGGCCCGCCACCGCATCCTGGGCACCCTCTCGCTGGGCCGCCAGACGGAGGACCGCTTCACCGACGAAGAAGTCGCGCTGCTCGAGTGCGTCGCCGACCAGATCGGTCTCGCGATCGACAACGCGCGGCTCTACGGCGAGATCAACCACCAGCTGGACGACCTCCGCCGCGCCCAGGTCGAGGTGGTCAGGGCGGAGCGGCTGGCCGCCGTGAACGGCTTGGCGGCTGGCGTGGCGCACGAGATCAACAACCCGCTGACCATCATCATGGCCCAGCTGCACCTGCTGGCCCAGGGCGAGCTGGACCCGCAGATCGAGGAGGGGATGGGAGTCATCGACGCCGCCGCCAAACGCGCCGCCTCCATCGTGCGCGACTTGATCCTCTTCGCCGAGCACCGCCCGCCGCGGCGCTCGCGCTGCCAGGTGAGGGAGCAGGTCCGGGAGGTGGTGGCCTTCGAGGAGGCGCGGCTCGAGGCCGAAGGCATCACGGTGCGCGTGCACCTCGAGCCGGTGCCCGACATCTGGGCCGACCACAACCACCTTCAAGAGGTGCTGCTGCACGTGCTTCAGAACGCCCAGCATGCCGTGCGCGAGGCGCACACCGGCGGGGTCCTCTCGATCAGCGTCAAGCCGACGGCGACGGGCGTGCGCATCGAGGTAAAGGACGACGGACCCGGCATCCCGCCGGAGCACCTGCCCCGCATCTTCAACCCGTTCTTCACCACCAAGCAGCCGGGCGACGGGCGCGGCCTCGGCCTCTCCGTGGCGCACAGCATCATCACCGAGCACGGCGGCCGCATCTGGGCCGAGAACATCCCGGAGGGCGGCGCGGTCTTCACCATTGATCTGCCGATCGGCGAGCCCGAGCCGGCCCGCGAGCCCCTCCGCTTCGAATCCCGCCGCCTGTAGCGGTCCGGCCGCCGATAAGGGCCCATCTGCTTCGTTGACGCCCTCGGCTGCGGGCTCAACGTACAGGAGTACGCCTCGCCCGCAGCCTTCGGGCGTCGCCTCGCATCTGGACCCTTCTCGACGGCCTTCACGGTAGCGGGTCCTCGACAAAGCTCAGCCCGGGCGGTAGAGTGGGCGCGCGTTGCCCCTGCGCGAACCCTCTCACCCCCGGAGGCCCGGATGAGCACAGTCAAAGACGCCATCTCGCAGGCGGTAGACCGCCTCGCTGACGAGCTGGACACCCTGTCGAAGAAGATCCACGACAACCCGGAGCTCGCGTACCAGGAAGTCAAAGCCTGCGCCTGGCTCTCGGAGTTCCTCGGCAAGCAGGGCTTCAAGGTCGAGCAGGGCGTGGGCGGCGTGGAGACGGCCTTCCGTGCCACGATCGAGACCGGCGAGGGGCCGACCGTCGCGATCCTCTGCGAGTACGACGCGCTCCCCGGCATCGGGCACGCCTGCGGCCACAATGTCATCGCGACCTCGGGCGCGGGCGCCGGCGCGGCGCTCGCGGCCGTCAAGGGCCAGCTGCCCAAGGGGCGCGTCCAGGTGATCGGGACTCCGGCGGAGGAGGGCGGCGGCGGCAAGATCAAGCTCATCAAGGCGGGCGTGTTCAAGGACGTGGATGCCGCCATGATGATCCACGGCTTCGACCGCACGCTGCTACACCAGGACCTGCTCGGCATCGCGCGCGCGACGTTGGAGTTCAGGGGCAAGGCCTCGCACGCGTCGGCCGACCCGTGGGAGGGCGTCAACGCGCTGGATGCCTGCGTTCAGACGTACAACGCCGTCTCCATGCTGCGCCAGCAGGTGCGCCCCGATTGCCGAATTCACGGCATCATCACGAGCGGCGGAGCGGCTGCCAACATCATCCCCGAGTACGCGTCGGCGGTTTTCTACGTCCGCGCCCCGAGCATCGACACGATGTGGGACCTCTACCGGCGAGTCATCGCCTGCGCCGAGGGCGCGGCCAAGGCCTCCGGCTGCGAGCTGAAGGTGACCCAGCACGACAGCGTCTACGAGCCGATGAAGTCGAGCCGCGTGCTCCTCGATCTCTTCAAGGCCAACATGACGGCCGTCGGCCTCAAGGAGGGTGAGCCGATCCCCGACCGGAAGGGTTCTTCCGACGTCGGCAACGTCAGCCAGGTGCTGCCGACCATCCAGCCGATGATCGGCATCGCGCCCGAGGGCATGGCCATCCACACGCGCGACTTCGCCGACGCGGCCGTCAAGCCGCTGGCACGGCAGGGCATGATCGCCGCCGCGAAGACCATGGCCATGACGACCTTCGATCTCCTCGCCGAGCCCGCGCGGATCAAGGCCGCCAAGAAGGAGTTCATGCGGCCGTGAGTACGAGTAGAATTCGGTTGGCCAACAGGGTTCGTCGTGACAACTGATACCTCGAAATCCGCCTATATCCATGAGGCCCAGGTCAAGAATTACAAGAGCCTGGCTCAAGTGGTAGTGCCCCTACGCCCGCTGTCCGTCCTCGTTGGTCCGAACGGTGCGGGAAAGAGCAACTTTACGGATGCGCTTCGGTTCGTGGCGGACTCGCTCAACGGGACCCTGTCGCTTGCCCTCAAACAGCGCGGAGGCATCGGCGCGGTTCGCCGCATTTCGAGCGGTCATCCGAACAACTTTGGCGTTCGGCTCAAGCTGGCCCTACGTGATCACGTCTTTGCTGACTTCTCTTTCGAGATCACCGCCGCTGCAGCAGGCAACTTCCTCGTAAAGCGAGAGCGCTGCAGTGTTCGCGGGCTCATGAAACACGACGTCTACCAAGTCGAGAACGGGGAATTCACAACCCCGGTGCCTGGCATCAGAGCCAAGATTGAGCCAGATCGTCTTGCTCTCACCATCCTCTCTGCCGTAGAAGAGTTCCGGCCAGTGTTCGACTTCCTCAGTCGGATGCGATTCTACTCAATCGCTCCAGAGATGATCCGCGAGATTCAGGATCCAGATGCGGGAGACGTGCTCCGGCGAGACGGGAGCAATGCAGCCGCAGTGCTTCGGGAAATGAGTAGAAAATCGAAGGACACCTACGACAAAGTCTGCCGTCTTCTGTCAAAGGTAGTCCCCGGTGTGAGCGCCGTTGAATACCGATCGTTGGGACAAAAGGAAACTCTGACCTTCAAGCAGGACATTGGCGCCAATTGGCCTTGGAACTTTGATGCTCTCAACATGTCAGATGGAACGCTTAGGGCACTTGGCATTCTCTTGGCCGTTTATCAGCCTTCTGTGCCAGCCCTGGTCGTTATTGAGGAACCTGAGGCAACCATTCATCCTGCTGCTATGGATGTGCTCGTACAGATCCTCAAAGATGGTCAACATCGCACTCAAGTTCTCGTAACTACACATAGCCCCGATGTCCTAGATAACAAGGCAATCCCGGAGGATTGTATCCTTGCCGTGGAGAACCACCGAGGGAAGACGCTGATTGGAACGCTAGGCCGGCTCTCTCGCGAGAGCATCAGGCGCAGGCTCTACAGCGCTGGCGAGCTAATGAGGGTTGGTGAGTTAGAGGTTGACCGAGCTCACGCCGAGGAGCTAGGAGAGCAGCTCGACCTATTCGGCCCACTTAACACACTGTGATTGTTCCGATCGTCGAGGGGCACGCGGAACGTGAGTCCATCCCCGTTTTTGTCCGGAGACTCCTGAATGACCAAGGAGTCCACAACATCCCAGTTCGTTCAGGATTCCGTGTGCATCGAGACAAAGTCGTTAAACCTGGAGAGCTCGAAAGGACAGTTGAGACAGCGCTGAGCGAGGCAAACGCAAGAGCGCTCATACTCATTCTGGACGCTGATGACGATTGTCCGGCAACCCTCGGCGCGACGCTCCTGGGCCGCGGAGTCGTCAGCGCCGCAGGCCACCCCCTCGGTGTGGTCTTGGCCAAGAAAGAGCTCGAGGCGTGGTTCATAGCCGGCATTGAGTCCCTCCGGGGGCAGCGCGGCATTCGGGACGATGCTACGTGCCCGGCAGATCCCGAGAGCATCCAGGGAGCGAAGGGCTGGCTGACACAGCACATGGAAGGTGGTCGAACCTACGTCGAAGTGGACGATCAACCCGCACTCATTACCATCTTTGACTACGTGACGGCCGCACCCAGATCGCGATCGTTGAGGAAGTTCTTGGCGGAGGTAACGTCACTTCGTCATGCGCTTGCGGTTGAGCCATAGGCTCAGCACCCTATATCTTCCACAACTATTACTATGACATCACACAGGAACACACGGGGCCAAGTTCATGCTCGGCCAGAACCGGCCGCCAGCGGGGCGCGCCCGCGTCATCGAAGAGCAGCACAAGCGCGCCAGATCAATCACCTCCGTACCGCTGAGGTGCAGCGGTCGACGCTCGACCACGCCCCAACACGAGGAGCCACGCATGGCACGTGAGACGCTCGACCAGGCGAAGACCAAGGTCGCGGAGGCGGTGGACCGCCTGGCCGACGACCTCGAAAAGATGTCCCACCAGATCCACGGCAACCCGGAGCTTTGCTTCAAGGAGGAGAAGGCGGCGGGCTGGCTCAGCGACTTCCTCGAGAAGCACGGCGCCCGCGTCGAGCGCGGTGTCGGCGGGCTGCCGACGGCCTTCCGCGCGAGCATCGAGGGTAGCGGGCCGGGGCCGACCGTCGCCATCATGGCGGAGTACGACGCCCTGCCCAACATCGGGCACGCCTGCGGGCACAACGTGATCGCCACCGCGGGCGCCGGCGCGGGCGCGGCCATCGCCGCGGCGCTTGGCAAGGTGCCCTTCGCGGGGCGCATCCAGGTCATCGGGACGCCGGCCGAGGAGGGCGGCGCGGGCAAGGTCAGGCTCATGGAGGCGGGAGTCTTCAAGGACGTGGACGCCGCCATGATGATCCACGGCCGCTGCGGCACGCAGGTGTGGCGGCCGAGCCTCGGCATCATCAAGGTCACGTGCGAGTTCTTCGGCAAGGCCTCGCACGCCTCGTCCTGGCCCTGGCGCGGCGTCAACGCGCTCAACGCCATGATCCAGCTCTTCGTCTCGCTCGATCTGATGCGGCAGCAGATCAAGCCGGACGCGCGCGTGCACGGCATCATCACCAAGGGCGGCGACCAGGCCAATATCATCCCCGAGCACACGTCGGCCGAGTTCTACCTGCGGGCGCCCACCAAGGACTACTGCAAGGAGCTGCTGCGGCGTTTCGAGGGGTGCACCCAGGGCGCGGCAACCGCGACGGGCTGCACGGCCAAGGTCACGGCGGACGCGACCATCCACGACCCGCTTAAGGCAAACTTCACGATGGCGGACCTGTTCTGCAAGAACCTCGAGCGGATCGACTTCCCCGTCGATCCCGACGATGGCGAGGCGGGCTACGGCTCGACGGACTGCGGCAACGTCAGCCAGGCCATCCCGACCATCCATCCGTACATCCGCATCTCGCCCGACGGCATTCCGGGGCACTCACGCGAGTTCGCCGAGTGGGCGAAGTCGCCGCTGGCGCGCATCGGCATGGTCGCAGGAGCGAAGGCGCTGGCGCTGACGGCGCTCGACCTCCTGGCCAGGCCCGCGGAGCTCAAGAAAGCGAAAGACGAGTTCGCGAAGACCCAGGGCTGAAGGCCCGGCGGGCTACTGAACGACTCGTAGGCCGCTCAAAAAGGGTCCAGATGCGAGACGGCGCCCAACGCCGCAGGCCGGCGAGAAGGGTCCAGATGCGAGGCGGCGCCCGAAGGCCACACGCGAGGCGTACTCCTGTACGTCGAGCGTGCGGCCGAGGGTGCCAACGAAGCAGATGGGCCCTTATCGGCGGCCTGCTAGCCGCGCAAGGCGCGCAGGACCTTGCGCGCCTGCCCCAGGTGGTCCATGACGTGGAGCCTGAAGATGACGGCGTAGGCCTTCCAGTCGAGCTCTTCGATCCAGTGCAACGGCGTCTCGCGACCGTCCGGCTCCTTCACGTTGATGACCATGACGACCGGCGCGCGCGCCTCGTTGAGTCTGTCGGGCGCCGCGCCGAGGGCCGCCACGACCTCCGCCTGGAGCCTCTTGAGCTCGCCCAGGAGTTCCGGCCACGGGCGAGCCAGCGGGTCGCGAGACTGAAGCCCCGCCGGGATGGGCTCACCCGGGGGCCGTCTCCCCGCGAGCAGATCGCGGAGCTCCTCGAGGCTCGGCCGATGGGTTTCCACGAGGTGATCCGCCACCTCCTGGATGCTCCACTCGCCGGGAAGGGCCCGGACCGGCGCCTCCGCCTCCGTCACCCCGTCGAGGAACGCCTCAAGGGCGGCGAAGCCTGCCGCGACGCGTTCGTGAACTTTGGCCGCCGTGAGATGGGTGCCCTTGTCGTCCAGGTACTCCCTCGCCTTGACCTGCTCAGGTCTCACGGTCACGCAGTCTCCTGGCCGCCGGCGCGCCTCCGCTCGGCGGCGCGCTCGGACGCCAGGCGCCCTTCTTCGGCGTCCGAAAGATCGGCGAAGGACATGGACGCCGCGATGGCGCGGTGGCCGGCCTGCTCGGCGATGAGCCGGTGCATGGCCTGGCAGATCCGCCTGTACGCCGGGTGACCCTGGGGTGTCGTCCGCAGCTCGATCATGTGCATGGCCTCGCGCGCGTTGAGTTCCATGTAGAAGCGCACGCGGTACGCCATGGCCACGGCATACGGTGCCACCTCCGGGAGGCCCGCGGCCACGAGCGCCTCATAGAGCCCCGCCGCGTCGTCCATGACCCGCCGCCAGTCCGGGAGCGCCCCGACCGTCTCGATCTCCTCGGAGACGACCCAGCCGTGGCGCATGGACAGGGGCTGCCACTCCAGAGTCAGCAGGCGGTGGCGCTGGAGATCGCGGAAGGCGCCGTAGTCGCCGAGCACGTCGAAGCGATACGCAGTGCGCTCGAAGGCGCGGCCCGGCTTGTGCCGCCGGTTGGCGCGCGCGCCCACGTAGGCCTCAAGCACCTGGCGCCGCTCCTCGGCCCCGAGCTTGCGCGCCACCGCCAGCAGCTGGTCGTCGGGAAGCCGCGAGGACGAATACAGCGCCGCCGCCACGACCTTGACCTCGCCCTCGGGATCGAAATCCGTCAGCGTCACCTCGTCGCGCGGCTCGGGCTCGAGCCCGGCGAGAAGACATCCGGCAACGTCGGCCGTCTCCCGCCGCGCCGCCTCGAGGTAGCGACTCCAGGCCCCGCCGCGCTCGGGCCGGTCCACGCGCGTGAGGAAGGCCGGGATGACCTTCCGGAGCTCCACCAGCATGAGCGAAGCATAGTCGCGCACCTCAGCCAGCGGGTGGATGCGCATGCGGAGCAGCAGCGCCTCGTAGCCCTGCCCTGTGCCGAAGATGCCGACGCTCGAGCGCGTGGCCGCCGGCAGGAGGCCGCGCAGGCTGTCGAGCGCCTTGGCGCGGATGGTCGCGCGCCAGGCGACGTCGCTGTCTCCGGCGGGCTTCGGGAAGCGCGGCGTCCAGTGCTCGCGCATCGGGTCGATCCAGCGGGCGTACGTCTCGAACGCGCGGTCGAGGACCTCGGTGTAGCGCTGGTACAGAGGCTGGCCGTCGAGCTCGGCCGGGATGTGGTACTTCCAGCGCCCGCCCGGCCTGTCCGTATAGGGGATGTAGCGCGTGGACTGCTCGAGGTAGGCCATGAGCCGGCCCCATTCGAGTACCTTGGTCAGGATGTTCGACGCGCCCTCGCAGGCCAGGTGTACGCCGCCCAGCTGCGCCACCGAGTCGTCGCCGTACTCGGAGAAGACCCGCTCGTAGAGCTGCTCGGCCCGGGCCGTCCCGACGGTTCGCGCAGCGGCGCCGACGGGCGATTGTTCGACGAACTCGTCGAGGAAAAGGCGGCGGAGCGACTTGGCCGAGCGCGAGTAGCGGGCGAAGAGCGCGCCCTTGACTACCTCGGGCAGGTTGACGAGGGCGAAGACCGGCCCGTCGAGATTGGTGAAGTAGGGCGCGAGCGCGGCCCGCTCCTCGGGGCTGAACGTCTCCACGCGGCTATCCTAGCACGCGCCCCGCGCACGCGGCACGGGGCGCCCCCCGAACCGGGTTCTAGCGAGCCAGGTATGTATCCCCGCCCGTGAACATGTCCTCGCGCGGAGGCGCGAACACGTCGATGACCTCGGTGTCCTCCGGGAAGTAGGCCTCGTGCGGCGTGTTGCCGGGGATGACGCCAAGATCGCCCGCGACACACGTGCGCTTCTCCCCCGCCAGGTTGAACTCCATCTTCCCCGAGAGCATCCAGAAGAGCTGCTCGTGCGGGTGCTGGTGCATGGCGGCGCGGGCGCCCGCCTTCATCTTCCAGAAGACCACCATCTCCTTCTCGCCCACGAGGATCTTGCGGCTGATCTTGTCGCCGATCTTCTCCTCGGGCAGGGTCTTGAGGCTGGCATACCCCTTCATGACGGGAATCGGCATACGCGTGTGCCTCCTGGCATTTCTGACGTCGGGTGCCACGAGGCTAGCGGCAGCGTCCGGGCAAGTCAAGCCTCGTTGACCCCGGCGCCTCGTTGACCCAGCTGAAGGCCGCGTGTGATAATCCGTTCATGCGTCCGGCCCTCGTGGCGGTTACGCTTCTCGTGGCGACGCTCTCGGCCGGCTGCATCTCGAGCAAGTTCGGCCGCGAGTTCCCGTCGCCGGAGCCCCGCGCGATCACCGTGGGCAAGACCGACAAGGCCGAGATCCAGCGCCTCTTCGGCGAGCCCTACCAGGTCGGCATCGACAGCGGCGATGCGACATGGCGCTGGTTCTTCGGGCGGCGGAGCAGGAGCACGGAGCAGACCAAGGACCTCTCCGTGCGCTGGAACGCCGCCGGCACCGTCAAATCCTACGCGTTCACATCCAACTTTCCCGACGACATGAAACGGCTCAAGTAGAAAGGACACCCCATGCCCAACATCACCGTGCAGTGGTACGCCGGCCGCACCCCGCAGCAGAAGCGCGAGATCACGGCCGCCATCACCGAAGCGATGGTCAGGATCGGCAAGACCACGCCCGAGCAGGTGCACATCGTCTTCCAGGACGTGGAGAAGTCGGACTGGGGCGTGAACGGGAGATTGGCCTCCGACTAGTGGCCAAGCTCAAGGTCGGTTTCATCCCCGTCGAGGGTGGCCACTACTACAAGGACGCCCTCGAGGAGGTCGTCCGCGGCGAAGACCTCGGGTTCGACTCCGTCTGGATGGAGGAGCACCACTCGGTCGTCAACCACTACTGGCCTTCCCCGCTGCCGGTGCTGGCCGGCTTCGCGACGCGCACCTCGCGCGTCCTCCTCGGCACGGACATCCTGGTGGCGCCCTTCTACCACCCGGTGCGGCTCGCCGAGGACGCGGCGCTGATCGACGTCATGTCGGGCGGCCGCTTCGTGCTGGGCGCGGCCATCGGCTACAAGCCCGACGAGTTCGCCCTGTACGGCGCCGAGCTCGAGAAGCGCGGCGCGCGCTTCGAGGAGCAGCTCCAGATCGTCAAGGGCCTGTGGACCCAGGACGGGATCGCCTTCAAGGGCCGGTACTACCAGGTCGAGGGCACGCTCGAGCCGAAACCCGTCTCGAAGCCCCACCCGCCGATCTGGATCGGGGGCTGGGGCGACATCACGCTCAAGCGCGCGGCCACGCTCGCCGACAACTGGATCCCGGGACCGACCGCCGACCTGCCGCGCCTGCTCAACGGCAAGCGGCAGTTTCGCGACAACCGCGCGGCGGCCGGCCTCACAGCGCCGATCACGGAGTGGCCCCTGACCCGCGACGTCATCATCGCCGACACCGACAAGGAGGCGCGCGAGCTGGCGGAGCGGCACATCATGGTGTCATATCGCAGGGAGTACGCAGGGGGCTGGAAGCATCCCTTCATCGACGCCTCGATCGCGACCGACCTCGACGGGCTCATGAAGGATCGCTTCCTCATCGGCGGGCCGGACCAGGTACGGAAGGCGCTCGAGCCGTTCGTGAAGGAGTACGGCCTGACGCACCTCATCTGCCGGCTCTTCTTCCCCGGCATGCCGCACCGGCACATCATGCGCGAGCTGGAGCTCATCGCCAAAGAGGTCATGCCGGCATTCCAGTAAGACTCTCGCTCAAGTCCGCCTCCTTTCACGTCCGGAACCTCGAAACGAGGCTGCCCTTCCGGTACGGCATCGTCACGCTCACGCGCTTCCCGCTGCAGTGGAGCTTCGACTCGCTGGAGGCAGAGCCCTGATCGCCTGGCGCCTCAACCGCTCCTTCGCCTGGAACGCGGCGCACCCGCCCACGCTGCCTCCGCGCCCGCGCCGGCTGCCCGCGGCCCCTCCCCTTCGCCTCTTCGACCACGCGCTCGAGTGTCCCGTGGGCATCGCGGCGGGCCCGCTGCCGAACTCCAAATGGATCGAGGCGTACGCGCGGCTCGGCTACGGTCTCCTGACGTACAAGACGGTGCGCACGGTCGAGCGCGCCGCCTTCCCGGCGCCCAACGTGGCCTTCTGCCGGTTCGGCGACCCGGCGGTGCTCGAGCCGGCGCCTCGCCGCCTCGACCCCGCCGCGGTCACATGGATCGTCTCCTTCGGCCTGCCGTCGGCCAAGCCCGATCTCTGGCGCGCCGACGTCAAGCGGGCCCGGGGGAAGCTCCGGCCGGGGCAGATCCTGATCGTCAGCGTGGCGGGCACGCCCGCGCCCGGCGGGGACGGCGAGCAGCTCGCCGAGGACTACGCGCAGGCCGCGCGCTGGGCGGCCGAGGCGGGCGCCGACGTGGTTGAGGTCCACCTTTCCTGCCCGAACACGGTCGCCGCGCGCCCGCAGATGGTCTTCGAGGACCAGGCGCTCTCCGCGCACATCGTCGCGCGGGTGCGCCGCGCCGTGGGGTCGCGGCCGGTCGTCGCCAAGCTCGGCGCCGCGCGGAGCCCGCGCGCGCTCCACGACCTGGCGACCGCCATCGCGCGCTGGGTCGACGGCTTCGTGCTCGTCAACGGACTCCAGCGCCGCGTGGTCAAGGCCGACGGGACGGCGGCACTGCCGGGCGCGGCGCGCGAGCTGGCAGACATCTCGGGTGACGCGGTCTGGGACGCCTGCCGGGTCCAGGTGGAGGAGCTCTGCGCCTGGCGCAAGGCGGGTGCGTGGAACAAGGCGATCCTCGCCGTGGGTGGCATCACCACGGTCGAGCGCGCGCGCGAGACGCTCGCTGCCGGCGCCAACGCGGCGCTCGTGGCGACAGCGGCGCTCGTCGACCCGCTCCTAGCGGCGCGGTTCAGGACCGGCGTCAAGCGCCCGCGCGCCTAGCCCGCGCCGGGGATGTGCTAGGCTTCGGCCATGCGTTGGGTCGTTGTCCTGCCCTTCGACCGGCCGGAGCACATGGGCGTGGACTTCCGCGACGAGCTCACGGCGATGGGCCACGAGGTCCGCACCTTCGCCTACCGGCGGGACAACCCGCTCTACAAGAACCGCGGCACCAAGGCGGCCTACCAAGTCTGGATTCTGCGGCGGCTCGAGCGACTCTGCGCCGAGTGGCGGCCGTCCTTCGTCCTCGTCATCAAGGGCGGGCCCATCACGCCGGGCCTGGTCCGGCGGGTCAAGGCGCGCCAGGACGTCCTCTTCCTCAATTTTTTCCCCGACAACCCGCTGTGGATGATGCCCTTCGACAGCATCGAGGCGTACGACGTCTTCTTCACCAAGGAGCGCTACGCGCTGCGCGCGCTCGAGGGCGTGGGGCTGCGCAACCTCCACTATCTGCCAATGTATTGCGTGCCGGCGATGCATCACCCGGTCGCGCTCACGCCGGAGGAGCAGTTACGCTACGCCAGGCCCATCAGCTTCGTCGGCAGCCGCTACCCTTACCGAGAGCGGCTGATCAAGGAGCTGCTCGAATTCCCGATCAAGCTGTGGGGCGGCGGCTGGCAGCGGGCGGACTCGCCGGACATCCGGGCGCTCGCGGCGGGCGGCCCCGTGTGGGGGCGCGCCAAGCTCGCGATCTACTCGGGCTCGACGCTCTCCCTCAACCACCATCATCCGATGAACGACATCGTGGGCGTCAACACGCGCGCCTTCGAGCTGGCGGCCGCGGGCGCCTGCCAGGTCGTGGACCTCAAGGAGGAGCTGCCCGCGCTCTTCAAGCCGGGGGAAGAGGTCGTGGCCTACCGGGACCTGGACGAGATGAAGAAGCACCTGGCGTACTACCTCGGGCACCCAGACGAGGCGCGCGCCATCGGGGAGAACGCGCGCACGCGCGCGCTCAAGGAGCACACGCTCCGCCACCGCATCGAGGAGATGCTGGCCGTCGTCGAGCAGCGCTTCGGCAAGCGATCCTAATGGAATCGCAGGCGCGCGAACTTCGCTGCATCGACTGCGGAGCGACCCAGCCTCTCGGCTACACGCTCCAGTGCCCGACATGCGGCGGGCTCCTCGAGCTCTCCTACGATGCCGGCGCGCTCCAGCGCCGCGGTCCCGCCGCCTTCACGGGCGGGGGTCTCTGGCGGTACGCGCCCGTTCTGCCCATCGCGGACCCCGCGCACCGCGTCTCGCTCGGCGAGGGCCAGACGCCGCTCCTCGAGTGCCCGCGCCTGGGGAAGCAGCTCGGCGTCAAGCGCCTCCTTGTGAAGTTCGAGGGCTCGAACCCGACGGGCACGGTCAAGGACCGCACGTCGGCCACGGCCGTGGGCGCCGCGCTCCAGTTCGGCTTCCGCGCCACCTCGGTGGTCAGCTCGGGCAACGCGGGCTCCTCCATCGCCGCCTACTCGGCGCGCGCGGGGCTGCGCTCGCTGATCTTCTGCTACGAGCGCGCCTCGGCGCCCAAGATGCTCCACATGGCGGCGACGGCCAGCGACCTTGTCATCTACAAGGGCGTCTACGACGACCTGATCGCGCTCTGGGACCGCCTCGCCGAGGAGCGCCTCTTCTTCGACTGCGGCGCCTCGCGCAACCCGTACAAGCACGAGGGCAAGAAGACCATCGCCTACGAGATTGCCGAGCAGCTGGGCTGGCGCGCCCCCGACGTGGTGGTGGCGCCCGTGGCCGTGGGCGAGACCTTCATCGCCGCGCACCGAGGTTTCGCCGAGATGGAGCGCCTGGGCTTCATCCCCAAGCGGCCGCTGATGGCCGCCGCGCAGGCCGCGCGCGCCAACGCCATCACGAGGGCGTGGCGGGACAAGACCGCGATCGCCCCGCTCAAGATCGGCTACACGGTCGCCGAGGGGCTCGCCGCGGGTAACCCCGGGCGCAAGGGCGACTGGGTCCTGCGGATCCTGCGAGAGACGGGCGGCGTGGCCGGCCAGGCCGAGGACGAGGAGATCTTGGAGGCGCAGACGATGCTCGCGCGCACCGAGGGGATCTGGGCGGGACCGACCGGCTCGGCGTCGCTTGCCGTGCTGATGCGCCTGCTCGCCGACAGGCGGGTCGATCCCGAGTCCACCATTTGCGTCATCGTGAGCGAGACAGGCCTCAAGACGGAGGCCCCACCGCCGTCCCGCGAGGCCACCGCCTTCGATGAGGCCTCGCTCCGGCGCCTGGTGCTGGAGAAGCTCGGGACGGGCGCGTCGATGACATAGAGCCCGCTCTCAGTCGTTGTCTGCCTGGCAGCAGGCTGTTCGCCCTGGTCACGGCGCGGAAAACCCCGTCCCACCTCGCGCCGATCCTGCTTCAGCGTCTCGGAGAGAGGTCAGGCCGGCGCGTCGCCGCAGAGGGCGCGAGCCGTCCAGCGGGGCGCCAGACAGGGGCAGGGCGGATGTCCGCGGCTGCCCGGGCCATGGCACACCCAACAGGGTCGTGCAGGGGTGTGTCTGCTGCTCGGCTCCTGCCGCAGTCAGGGACGACGGGGGCGCGGGCCATCCCGCACGCCCGGGAGCCCGAGGGGCGCGGGGATCTGCGCAGGGGTACGGTGATTGTCGTCCTCCGGCCGCGCGCAGGCTCGAGGGGGGATCAGCGCGTGCGCATCAGCTTCAGACGTCGCGCGGTGAGACGCGCCATGCGCGGGTCGCGCTCGACGCCGATCCACTCGCGGCCGAGGCCGAGCGCCACGCGCCCGACGGTTCCCGCTCCGCAGAAGGGATCCAACACCGCCCCGCGCTTCCGGCTGGCGAGGAGCAGCGCGCGCAGCACGGGCTCGGGCGTGGCGTCCCAGATGCTCGCCGGGTGCGTGCGCGGCAGCGGCAGCATCCAGCAGAGCGTGGCGGCCGTCGGGCGCACGCGGCTCCCGGCCTTCCGGAAGCGCAAGAGGTAGTTGATCCGGCTGTCCCACCGCTCGCGCGGGCGCGTCTGCACCCAGATGCCCTTGGACTGGAGCCGCCAGCCCGCGCGCCTGAGCCACGCAGCGATCAGCGCGTCGAAGCCCACCCACTCCCGGCCGTCGTGGCGGTCGCCCAGGACGAGCCAGAGGTCGCCGCCGGGCGCCAGCACGCGGCGCCACTCAGGGCCGAAGCCGACGGCCAGGTTTCGCGCGTAGTGGTCGGCGGCGGCGCGGCCGCTGTCTGCAATCCAGTAGGGCGGCGACGTCAGGATGACGCCGACGCTCGCCGTCGGGACCGGCGAGAGATCGCGGCTGTCGCCCTGGTAGAGCCGCGCTCGTCCGTCTCTGTTCTCGTAGGCGATCACCGGCCGGCCTTGAGGCGCCAGCCGGCCTTGAGACGGTTGACGACCTGCTCGGCCAGGCGGATCGGCTCCGGCACGCGCGTGCTGCAGCAGGCGAGAGTCCACCGGACGGCCTGGCGGATGCCGATGCGGTGGCCGGGCGAGACCCAGAGCGGCTTGACGCCGTCCCGCGTGCGCACCACCGCCCCTACGCGCCGGCCCGCGAGCACGAGCGGCGCCCAGTCGCCGCGCCGCGGGCCAGGCTCGACATGCTCTCCCACCAGGCGCGATTTGGCGCAGCCGACGCTCGGCAGATCCAGCAGGACACCGAGATGCGAGGCGAGGCCGAGGCCGCGCGGGTGCGCGATGCCCTGCCCGTCGAAGAGGACGAGATCGGGCCGCCGCCGGAGACGCCCGAAGGCACGCAGGAGCAGCGGGCCCTCGCGGAAGGCGAGATAGCCGGGTACGTACGGGAAGCGCGGGCGACCGGCCGCAGTGACGGTCTCGAGGACGGCGCCGTCGCGGGGCGACCAGAGGACGACGGCGGCCCATGCGCGCGATCCGTCAGCGCGATAAGCCAGATCGGCCCCCGCCACGAGCCTCACGCGCCGGGGCCCGCCGCTGGCTCGGACGCGGGAGCGAAGCCGCGCCTGCACCGCCTGAGTGCGGGCGATGCGCGACGTCACAGCGGGTACGGCACGAGCTCCCGGGCGATCTCCACCTCGCCGGGAAACCGGGCGCGCGCCTCCTCTCGGAGCGCGTCGAGCTCGCCGTGGAGGCCGGCATCGATGTGGGCGAGGATGAGCCGCGTCACGCCCGCACGAGCCGCGCACTCCCCGGCCTGGGCGGCCGTGGAGTGCGCGCCGATGCCGCGCGGCCATCGCTCTGAGAACGTCGCCTCGTGGATGAGCGTGTGGGCACCGCGCGCGAGCGCTTCAACGGCGGCGCAGGGCTCGGTATCGGAGGAGTAGACGACGGCGGGCCCGCCGGGCGCCTCGAAGCGCAGCGCCATGTTCGGCATGCCGCCGTGGGCATTCGGCGACGCCGTGATCGCGAAGTCTCCGGGCGTGCCGATGGTGAAGCGCTCACGCGGAGGCACCGGCTCCCACACGACGGGGAACAGCCCCGGGCGCTCCAGCAGGCCGAAGAGGCCCAGCAGCGCGCGGAGCGGCGCCTCGTGCTCTTCGCGGCACGCGAGGTGCAGCGGCGTCGTCCGGCCCAAGAGGAAGAGCGTCTGGACGAGGGACGGCAGCCCGTAGGCGTGGTCGGGATGGATGTGGGTGATCACCACGCGGCTCAGGGCGCGCGGGTCCGTCCCCGCCAGCATGAGCTTCTGGGCCGGGCTGCCACCGCAGTCCACGAGGACGGCGTCGCGCTCGCCGACGAAGACGAGGGATGTCGTGTCGCGGTTCCGCCCGGGGATGGCCCCCGAGCTGCCGAGAAAGACGAAGTGCACGGCGTCAGGCGGCGGCGCGGGCCCGGCGCACAAGCAGCGGGACGCCCACGAGCGCGAGCGCCACGCCGACGACGCTGGCCAGCTGTGCCACCCGAAGCGGCCCGAGCATGAGCGCGTCGGTGCGGAGAGCCTCGGTGATGAAACGGCCGACGGAGTAGAGCCCGAGGTAGGTCAGGAACAGCGCGCCCGGCGCCCGCTCGAGCCGGTCCCGGAAGACGCGGACCAGGACAAGGAAGACGAGGACGTCCCACACCGACTCGTAGAGGAACGTCGGGTGGAAGAACTCATCCTGGGCGTACTGGACGGGTCGGTGCGGCGCCGAGATGTAGAGCCGCCACGGCAGGTCGGTGGGCGTGCCGAAGGCCTCCTCGTTGAAGAAGTTGCCCCACCGGCCTATGGCCTGTCCCAGCGCGAGGCTCGGCGCGGCGATATCCAGGTAGGTGACGGCCGGCAACCCGCGCCACAGCGCGTAGCCGCCGCCGAGGAGGAGTCCGCCCAGCACGCCGCCGTGGATCGCGAGCCCGCCCTCCCACACCGCGAGGATCTTGGCCGGGAAGCGGAGGTAGTAGTCGAGGTTGAAGACGACGTAGTAGAGACGCGCGCCTACGAGTCCGCCGAGGAGCCCCAGCTCGGAGGCCTTGAGCAGGCTGTCGGGGTCCACGTCTCGCCGCACAGCCTCGCGGTAGGCGAGCCAGAGGCCCAACGCCATGGCGCTGGCCATGAGGATGCCGTACCAGCGGAAAGTCAGGGGGCCCAGCTGCGCGACGATGGCGCCGGGGGAGTGGAACATACGCCTTTCCTTATACGGCCCGCTCCCAGCGCTGTCAAATAAATCGGGTATTTCTGGCCAAATTCGTTGACACTCATCGCGCTGCTTGGGTATCATCAATCGTGCCCCTTGGTATCACTCTTCGTCAATAAAGGAGTCCCGCTTGCCACCTCAGGCCGCGATGTCTTCCAACGTCCTCGAGCCGATCCTTCAGGCGGGTCCTCTCGCCAGATTCGTCCTGGGCGTGCTCCTCTTCTTCTCGGTCATCTGCTGGGCCCTGATCGTCGAGAAGTGGTGGGAGTTCCGCGCCCTCAAGCGGGACGCGAAAGGCTTCACGCGGGCCTACCGCGAGGGGCGCCGATTCTCGATCATCTACGGCGCGGCGAAGAAGTTCCGCTCGAGCCCGCTCGCCCAGCTCTACTCGGCCGCGGGCCTCGAGCTGTCGAGCGTCTACGGCGGCGTGGACCAGGTGGACGCCGCGCTCGAGGATGGCGAAGGCCTGCCGCGTGACGCGCTCGACGCCGCGCACCGGGCGATGCGCCGCGCGACGGAGATCGAGGTGGCGCGCATGGAGCGCTACCTGCCCTTCCTCGCCACGACGGCCAGCGCCGCGCCCTTCATCGGTCTCTTCGGCACGATCGTCGGCATCATGAGCGCCTTCCACGGCATCGGGCAGCAGGGCTCCGCGAGCCTGGCCGTCGTGGCGCCGGGCATCTCCGAGGCGCTGATCGCCACGGCCGCGGGGCTGGGCGCGGCGATCCCGGCCGTCATGGGCTACAACTTCTTCATCAATCGCACCCGGCGCCTGGCGACCGAGATGGACGGCTTCACGCTCGAGCTCGTGAACATCTTCGCGCGGCCCGCGCCCGCGAAGGCCGCGAGCCGGTAGCCATGGCTTTCACCATGGACCACGGGGACGGCGGCGGTGGAGGCCACCGCCGCAGCGGCGGCTCCCTGTCCGAGATCAACATCATCCCGCTCGTGGACGTCGTCCTCGTGCTGCTGCTGATCTTCATGCTGACGGCGCCGCTCATGTACCGGGGCATCGACGTCAACCTGCCCAAGACCGCCGGCAAGCCGACGGTGACGGAAGAGCGGATGGAGGTGACGCTCACCAAGGACCAGCAAATCTACTTCAACGGCAAGCCGCTGGCGCTCGCCTCGCTCGAGCAGACGCTGCGCGACGCCTTCAAGAACCGCACGGACAAGACGCTCTACCTCAAGGCGGACCAGGCCCTTCAGTACGGGTTCGTCGTCGAGACCATGGACAGGATCCGCAAGTCCGGCATCGAGAAGCTGGGCATGGTCACCGAACCCGTGCGAGGGTCATGAGGGCGTTGACCGTCTCCCGCGGGCTGCCCATGCCCTCTCCCCTTCACGCGACGCGCCGGCGGGCAGCGGCGGCTCCGGCGCAAGAGCCGGTGCCGGTCAAGGCGCTGGCCTTTTCTGTGGTGGGCCACGTCGTCTTCATCGCCGCGCTCGTGGCTGCGACGCTTTCGGGAATCTGGGATCGCCCGCAGGTGCACGTGGTCAATCTCGTCGCGTCCATCGCCGCCGTCGGCAATCCGGCGGGGAGTGCGGCGTCCCTGCCGGCCCGCACGCTGAAGCCGGCCACGCGCGCGCTCGCGCCCGATCCGGAGCCGCAGGCGCGAGAGGCCCCGAAACCCACGGAGGCGGCCCTGCCCTCGCGCGCGGGGACGCCGCGCCCGGGCGAGCGCGACCTCCCACCGTTGGCTACGCCCTCGGAGCGGCGCGGCAAGACGGCGGTCGAGCCGGCCTCGCGGCCGTCGGTGGCGGCGCTCGGGCAGGCCACCGGCTCCGTCTCGGGGCAAGGCTCGCTCACGCTCGATGTGACCGATTTCCCCTACGCGTGGTACCTGCGGCAGGTGCTCCAGAAGGTCGAGGAGCGCTGGCAGACGCAGAACCGCTCCAGCGAGCCCGCCCAGAAGCCGCGCATCTACGTCGAGATCCGGCGGGACGGCTCCATTGCGCCCCCCCGCATCGAGCAGAGCTCCGGCAGCAGCTTCTACGACCGTGCCGCACTTCGCGCCATC
>DASYVT010000190.1 GCA_035936835.1 Candidatus Methylomirabilota bacterium
CTTATCCGTGGCGGGTTTCCCGAGCCGCACCGGGCATTCGGGGGGCTACTACGCATTCATCGACGGCCGTCTGCATCCGCAGCTGCCTTCGGAACCCAACCACGCGTTCTCGGATGAACCCTTCGAGCTTCCCAACGATCACGGCCGGGTGTTCGGGCCCGTATCCCTGGAGGGCCGCTTCGTCTTCGTGGCCGCCTTCAGCCGGGAGGGCGTCGCGCCCCTGGACAAGGTGAAGCACCCCTACGTGTCCTTCAACCGCGCCCGGGACAAGGTGGCGGACCGCCTGGACGCGCGGACCGCCTACAAGCGCAGGGGATTCGTGGATCTGCGGAACCATCTGGCCGGGGATCCCATCCACACCACGGGGGACCACGATGGCCAGGCGGTGCTCCTGGAACGGCTTTGAGCCTGTTTTCAGACTATAGGCGACATTAAAAGCCCGGTCTCGGTCATGGCCCCCGCGGCCCACGCTCTTCCCTCCTTGTCACAGCTCTTCGCGTTGTCACAGCTGCTGCGGGGGCCATCCGGCCCATCCCGTGCAGCTCTACGAGTCGGCGGGCCTTGCACGTATGTAGCACTTCTGTGAGAGGGGTCCGGATAAGCAAAATCGAGTCTTTCAACTCGTCTTAAACTGTTCCGGAACCTCCTCCCAAGTTCTGTAAAGAGCCAGGACCTCGGATTCTGCTTGGCCCTTCGGTGTTTGCGACTGTACGGTATCTCCGACTCGAAGACCTACGAGAATGCGTGCCATGGGGGCGTTGTACGCTACCTGTTTTTGGGGGACGTCCGTCTCGCCGTAGCCAACGATTTCCCAGACGGTTTCTTCCTTTTCGCCTGTCTTGTAGAGCGTAGTCAACATTAACGCCCTCCGGCACCGCCCGCCCCCCGCGTGGCCCCCGGCCCCGTGACATAATCGCCAATACTCAGACACCGGCCGCCCCAGGAGCCGACGGCACAGTGCACATGAGCGGCCTCCTCGCGGGTCGAGCGAGCCGGCCCGGTGAGCGACATGCTAGGCCAGACACACCGCCGCCGTCAATCGGCCGGCGGACCGGCCGGATCAGCGCCGATGACGCCTCGCGGCGCCGGCACGACGGCGCCCGCCGCGCCCTCGAGGAGCCGATCAGGATGCGGCGGCGCCGGACGCGGGAGGAGCGGGGCCGGGACTCTGCCCCGAGTGCGAGAGGGCGAGGTGCGCGAGGATCTTTCGGATGACCGCGGGATCGTGCAGCGTGGCGATCAGGCGTAGGCGGCCCCCACAATGGGCACAGGCCAGGACATCAAGAGCAAACGCCCGGTGCATGAGAGCCGCCCAGCTCCAGGCGCGCGGGGTGGGCTGCACTCCGGCATCGTCCGGACCTGTGGCCAGCGGCGCCGCCGCGGCCGTGGGCTCGGGCGGCACGCGCCCGTAGGCGACGACGCGCCCGCGCCACCGGGCGCGCGGGGCCAACACGCCATGGCAGATGAGCAGGTTGGTTTCCGGCCGCGGGGTCATCGCCGCCAACCGTTCCAGGAACTCCAGCGGCTCGAACACCAACTCCCGCGTGCCGTCGCGCCACGCCGTCTTCAGCTCCAGCGCGACGCGGCCGTCGCTCCGCAGCCGCAGGCGTTCTTGGGCAAAGGGTGGGCGGAGCACATACCGGGCCAGGCGCTCCAGCCCGGCGCGGTCGTTGGCCGACACCCGCACGTTGGCGTGCAGATCGAAGCCCCCCAGGTGCGCCTGCCGCGGCCCGCGCGACGTCACGGTCGCCGGGTCGCGCTCGGCGCCCAGCCGCCGCACCCGCGCCCCCGCGCGTGGGCCCAGCGCCACCCGCCCCTGCACCGAGGCCCCGACGATCCCCGCCAGCACGGGGGACTCGTCCACGAGCCGATCCGTCGGGCCCGTCGCGTCGTCGCCGGGCTCCAGGCCGCGGCGCACCAGCAGCCGTTGCACCCGGTGGCGGATCGTCGCCAGCGCCGCCGTGACCTCGGCGTCGGTCGGTGCCGGCGCCGGATGAAACGCCAGCCCGCCCCCGGCCTCTTCGGTGAACACCCCGTCCAGCACGAGCGTGAGGAAGTGCAGGTTCACGTTCAACCCGCTGCCTGCGCGCTGCATGACGGTGACGCTACCGGTGCGTCCACCCGGCACGCCACGCGCGCGGGCGCCGCGCGCGTAGCCGTCGAGCAGCACGCGCGTGTACACTCGCAGCACCGCGCGGCTCAGTCCGTGATTCCACGCCATCTGGTAGCGCAGCCGATAGGGCACCGTCAGCACCCACTGCCGCACCGGCACCCACGGCAGCACCGCGTCCACCAGGTGGGCGGCGCGCTCCGTCATCCGGCGACCACCGCAACTGGGACACCACGCCCGCCCTTTACACGAAAACGGCACCAGGTGCTCGCGCGCGCAGCCCTCGCACCGAAACCGCGCCACCCCGTGCTCGAACACGCCGCACGTCAGGAACTCCCGGAACTCGCGCTCGACGAACCGCGGCAGGCCCGCGCCGTCACCGGCCGTCGCCACCGCGCCCAGGAAGGCCTCCAGATGCTCGGCGACGACTTGATGAAGCACGGTGTGCTCGGCGTCTCGGGGCCGGTAGGCCTCTCGCTGGAGGGCCATGGCCCCCAGGTGGGGATAAGGCACCGACCGGGACAATGCTGAGAGAGTGATACACCGAACATGGTGGGGACGACGGCGGCCAGACCGCTGCTGGCGGGGTGAGTCTACGTTCCGGAAGGGTGGGGCGGGCAGCCTCGCGCTCGCCGATCACGTGGTGTGACCTGGGGAGGGCAGTGGTCTGGGTGTCCTTGGCGTCTGGGCGGAGCTGGATGGTCCTCCACCGCCCGCCGGCCCCAGCCGCAGACCTACAGACGCGGGCTACTCGCGGAACTTGTTCACGATGGGCAGGCGCCAGTCCTTGCCGAAGGCGCGCGGCGTGATCTTGATCCCGATGGCGCCCTGGCGGCGCTTGTACTCGTTCCGGTCCACCATGGCGATGACGCGCTTGACCGTGGGCGCGTCGAAGCCCCGCGCCACGATGTCGGCCACACCCTGGTCGCTCTCGACGTAGCATTCCAGGATGGCGTCGAGCACCGCGTACGGAGGCAGCGTGTCCTGGTCGGTCTGGTCCGGGCGAAGCTCGGCCGAGGGCGGCCGGGTGAAGACGGCCCGCGGGATCAGGTCCCGGCCGAGGCGGGCGTTGGCGTGCTCGGAGAGCTTGTAGACCAGCATCTTCGGGCAGTCCTTGATAACCGCGAAGCCGCCCGCCATGTCGCCGTAGAGCGTCGTGTAGCCGACGGCGATCTCGCTCTTGTTGCCGGTGTTGAGCACGAGCCAGCCGAACTTGTTGGACAGCGCCATCAGGTAGTTGCCCCGGATGCGCGCCTGGATGTTCTCCTCGGTCACGTCCTCCTTGAGCCCCTTGAAAGCCCCCGCGAGCGCGCCCTTGTACGCCTTGAGAACCCGCGTGATCGGCACCCGCAGGAGATCGATGCCGAGGTTCTTCGCGAGCCTCGCGGCGTCGGCCCTGGTGCCCGCCGAGGAGTAGGCCGATGGCATGGTCACGCCGGTGACGTTCGCCGCGCCGAGGGCGTCCACGGCGATGGCCGCGACGATCGAGGAGTCGATGCCGCCCGACAGCCCGATCACCACGTGCTTGAAGCCGTTCTTGGTGACGTAGTCCCGCGTGCCCAGCACGAGGGCGCGGTAGATCTCCTCGATGGGCTCGAGCGCCTCGACCTCGTGGACGGGCAGCTTGGGCTTCTCCGTCTGCGGCAGCGCCGGCAGCGAGATGCGCCTCGCGCCCGGCTCGCTCCGCAGCTTCTCCTTCCGGCGCCGCGAGTCGTGCAGGCGGGCGCGGAACACCTGGTCGAGATCGATGTCGGCGACCACGAGGTCTTCCTCGAACGCTCTGCCCCGGGCGATCGGCTCGCCCTTCTCGTTGAAGATGAGGGAGTTGCCGTCGAAGATGAGCTCGTCCTGGCCTCCGACCGTATTGACGAAGGCGAGGCAGACGATGTCGTCGGTGGCCCGCGTCGCGAGCATCTTCTCCCGGAACTGCGCCTTGCCCAGGTGGTAGGGCGAGGCGTTGATGGTGACCACCAGCTCGGCCCCCGCCAGCGCCTGCAGCGTCGTCGGTCCCGTCGGGTACCAGATGTCCTCGCAGATGTTGGCGGCGATGGTCGTCACGCCCAGCGTAAAGACCGGCGATTCGGTGCCGGACTGGAAGTAGCGGTTCTCGTCGAAGACGCCGTAGTTCGGCAGGTACTGCTTGTGGTAGGTGCCCGCGTGGACGCCGTCGTGGAGCACCGCCGCGGCATTGAAGATGTCGTCGCCCTTGTCGACGAAGCCGAGGACCGCGGTCAGCCCGCGGCTCTGTTTGGTCACGTCGGCCAGCGCCCGCAAGTTGGCCTCGATGAAGGCGGGCTTGAAGAGGAGGTCTTCCGGCGGGTAGCCGGTGAGCGTCAGCTCTGGGAAGGCCACGACGTCGCAGCCCGCGGCCCTCGCCCGCCCCATCCAGTCCGCCACGAGCCGCGCGTTGGCCTCGATGGCGCCCACCGTCGGGTTGACCTGGGCCAGCCCCACCCGCACCCGTCTCATGACGGTATTCTAAACCATGCGCCCCGCCCGGACAGCGATGTGCAGGCCGAGCAGGACCAGCACGCCCCCCGCGACGATAAACACGGTCAGGGGCTCGCGAAGCCACCAGACGCCGAGCAGCGCGCCCACCACCGGCTGGACACTGATGAAGAGCGCCAGGCGCGGCGCCTCGACGCGCTCGAGCGCGTAGTTCCATACGAGGTAGCCGAGGGCCGTGACCACCAGGGCGAGATAGGCCGTGCCCCAGAGCGCCGTCGCGGTCCACGCCGGGCGGTGCCCGCCGAGCCATTCGAGGCCGGCCAACGGCGTCATGGCGGCGACGCCCCAAAGGATCGACCACGCGGTGACGGGCAGCGCGGTGTGGCGGGAAAGCACGCCCCGCCCGATCAGCGAATAGGCAGCATAGGACAGCCCGGAGAGCACGAGCAGGATATCGCCGCGCCAGTGGGGTAGGAGCGCCACGCTCACCCCCGGGACGCCGTTGACCACGACGAGCGTGGCGCCGATGAGGGTGAGCAGGGCGCCCAGCTTCTCTCGGCGCGAGAGCCGCTCACCAAGGAAGAACGGCGACAGGAGGATGAGGGCGACCGGCTCGACCGTGATCAAGAGCGCCGCGTTGGTGGCCGTCGAGTGGGCGATACCCCAGTTGCCGAAGGCGAAGGCTCCGGCGAACCCGAGCAGGCCCATCCAGAACACCTTCCAGTGATCGCCGCGCGAGAGCCGGTCGCCCGCCGGCCGCTTGAGCAGGGCCAGCGGCACAAGCCTGCTGAGCGCCAGCGGCACAATGATGAGGGCGCCGATCGCGAGCCGAACCAGCGCGAGCGTCCCCGGGCCGACGTCCTGGAGGACCACGCGGGTCGCCACGTAGCTCGTTCCGTAGACCGCGTTGCCGACAAGGAGGACGAGGTAGGCGACCGGCACCCGGAGAGCTTAGCGTAGAATCACGGGCATGAACTCCAAGATCCCGTGGCTTCCGTCGGAGTTGCACCCCGGCCAGAAGGCGGAGCGGTGTCCGCGCTGCGGCGCCATCGGGCTCATCCCCTCGACCCTCCGCCGGGACCCCAAGCGCGTGACGCCCGTGCGGACATGGGTCTGCACGAAGTGCCAGGTCACCGAGGAGCGCCCCGAAGCCGACTAGCCGGCGTTGACGAAATCGATCAGCTGGCGGAGACGGGAAAAGCCGCTGCGGTTGAACGGCAGAACGAGACGCGGCAGATCCTGGAACTCGCCTCGCTCGCCTTCAAGGGCCTGCGGGACCTGGTCCGCGGGCCCCTTCAGGATGTCCGAGAAGCGCAGCGAGATCTCCGCCACGACCGCCGGCGGCAGCGCGTGGCGCAGGCGGATGACGAGGCTCTCGCCCACGTAGCGGTGGGAGTGAAAGACCCTGTAGAACCCCTCGATCTCCCTCGCCGCCTCTTCCACGCTGTCGACGACGCGAAAGAAGTCCATATCCTCGGGTGAGATCATCCCGGTCTCCACCATCTGCTCCCGCACGAACTCCACCCAGCGGCGCCAGAAGCTCCCGCCGGGAGCGTCCACCAGGACCACGGGAACGATTTCGGCCTTGCCCGTCTGAATCAGGGTCAGCGTCTCGAACACCTCGTCGCCGGTCCCGAAGCCGCCGGGGAAGAAGGCCATGGCCCAGGCCTCCCGGACCAGGAAGAGCTTGCGGGTGAAAAAGTACTTAAAGGATATGAGCTTGGGGTCGTCCGCTATCCAGGGGTTGGCGTCCTGCTCGAATGGCAGGCGGATATTCATGCCGAACGACCGCTCGCGCCCCGCGCCCTCCTGGGCGGCGCCCATGACCCCGCTCCCGGCTCCGGTGATGACCATCCATCCCGATTCTGTCATCCGCTTCCCGAAGCTCCGCGCCTGCTGCGACACGGGGTGGTCGGCGGGGGTGCGAGCCGAGCCGAAGACCGTGACCTTGGGGACGCTCCGATACGGCGCGAAGACCTTGAAGCCGTAGCGAAGCTCCTTCAGCGCGGAGTTGGCGATCTTGAGGTCGGCGACCTGCGCTCCGTCCTCGAACATCTTGAGCGCGGTGGTCAACATCTCCGCCTGATAGCGCCACGTCCCGCCCGGCACGCGCAGGCGCTCGAGGAGCGCGTCGATCTGGCGGTTGGCCTCCTCGTCCTGGAGCTGGTAGCGCCGTTCCGCGCTCATGTTTCCAGCATACACCCGGGGCATCGAAAGGGGCCCTGCGCACGGCATCGGCCCGGGCGATAGGAGGCCGCTAGTTTGATCGAGACAACCAATTTGACTTCACGAGTTCCACCTTTACGATGCTAGGTGGCAGCCGATACCCGGCGCGGCCACACAGGAGGAGCGCATGGATAGACGGACATTCTTGAAGACCGGAGCCGGCGTCTCGGCCGGGGCGATGGTGGCCGGCCTCTCGCGGCCGATGAGCGCGATCGCAGCCGAGACCTCGGGTGGGACCAAGTGGCGCACCTTCGAGGTCACGACCAGGGTCGAGGTCATCAAGCCCTCCGGCGTGACGCGCGCGTGGGTGCCCATGCCGCTCATGCCGGACACCGACTACCAGAAGAGCCTGGGACAGAGCTGGACCGGCAATGCGGTCAACATGCGCGTCTATCGCGACGAAAAATACGGCGCCGGCATCTTCTACGCAAAGTGGCCGGCGGGCGAGGCCGCGCCCGTCGCCGAAGTGGCGACGCGCTTCGCCACGCGCGACCGAGCCGTGGACCTGGACGCCCCCGGCAATCCGGCCCCCGAGGACAAGGCGACGCTGAGAAAATACCTCTCCGGCACGAAGTTCATCCCGACCGACGGCATCGTGCGCAAGCAGGCCCTCGAAGTGACCAAGGGTGCGGCGACCGATGTGGACAAGGCCCGCGCAATCTACGAGTGGATCGCCGAGAACACGTTCCGCGACCCCAAGACGCGCGGGTGCGGCCTCGGAGACATCAAGGCCCTGCTCGAGACGGGCTACCTCGGCGGTAAGTGCGCCGACCTGAACGCGCTCTTCGTCGGCATGGCGCGCTCGGTCGGCATCCCCGCCCGCGACATCTACGGCGTGCGGGTGGCAGACTCGGCCGAGTACAAGAGCCTGGGCAAGAGCGGCGACATCACCAAGGCCCAGCACTGCCGCGCGGAGTTCTACGCTGCCAGCCACGGCTGGGTGCCCGTAGACCCCGCCGACGTGCGCAAGCTTGTCCTCGAGGAGAACGGCGGGACCTCGCTGACGGATCCAAAGGTCCAGAAGGCCCGCGTCAAGCTCTTCGGGGCCTTCGAGATGAACTGGCTGGCGTACAACTACGCGGCTGACCTGAAGCTGCCGAATTCCGCGGGCGACCCCATCGCATTCTTCATGTACCCGCAGGCCGAGACGGCCAATGAGCGCCGCGATAGCCTCGACGCCGATTCCCTCCGCTACCGGCTGACATCCCGCGCGATCACCGCGTAGCCGGCGGTCCCTTCACGACGCTGCCCCCGGCCTCCCGGGGGCAGTCTTATTAACCTACCAGCCCGCCCCGGCGCCGCCGCGCGCCCCCTACTCGCTCTTGGCTCCGTGCGCGTTAGCGTGGGCCGCGGGCAGGAGCCCCAGGAGGCGCAGTCGCTTGCGGAGCGTATTGCGGTTGATCCCGAGCAGGCGCGCGGCCTTGAGCTGGTTGCCCGCCGAGAGCTCCAGCGCGAGGCGCAGCAGCGGCATCTCCACGCGCCCCATGATCGTCCGGTAGAGCCGGCCGCCGTCCGCCGCCGCCGAATCACGCACGACGGCCGGGAGGACGGCGTCCAGCATCCGGCCGAGCTCCTCCGTCGCGGCTTGCCCTTCCATGCGCGCTCCTTTCCTGAACCCAAGGAGAAAGAGCAAGGTCGGGGCCAACGACGCATCGCATGGAAATCAGTCACTTGGATTGGGCGCGGGCCATCCCCACGCCCATCGATGCCGAATGAGTGAGCAGGAGCGCCTACATCTTGCGCAGGGCCAGAGGCGCCAACCGCCAGAGTCGCGTGCGGCATGTCGCCCACGACGTCTCGACGGCGCGCTGGAGGACAGGGGCCGACGGCGCGAGGATCCGAACGACGACTCCGCCTCGGGCCAGCGTCGTCACGCCCGCGCTCGCGTCGGGCGCGCCGGCGGCGAGAGCGTCGGCCAGGGCGGCGGCGAGCTCGTCGAGGCCGCCATGCGAGGGCGCGAGGCACGCGACCGTCGCCGCGTACGGCATACCCTCGGCGGCTCCGAGCCCTCCCCAGCCTCGAGCGCCGCTCAGCACCACGCGGTCCTTGAAGAGCAACCCCTCCCGGTCGCGCGCCACGGTGCCGCTGTCGAGCAGGTCGAAGCGCCACGCCTCACCGCGCGCCGCGCGCCCCGCCGCCCAGGCGTCGCAGAGGATCGCGGAAGCCCCGGGCGCCAGCTCCAGCTCGACGCTCTGGATGAGGCGCGCGCCCGGAGAAGGGATCACGTGGTCGGGCACGTACTCGAACGCGGCCCCCTCTTCCACCCGGACGATCGTGCGCTGGACTGCGGGCAGCCCGGCGCTCCGGTAGACGCGGGTGGCGCTCGGCGTCGAAAGGCAGACGCGGGTGCCCGCGCCCAGCTCGACGCGCGTCTCGAGCCGGTCGCCGCCCAGCACGCCGCCGCATGGGTTCAGGAGGAAGAGCGTCGCGGCGCCCGTGCCGTCCAGGTCCACGGGCTCGAGCGCCTGGAGCGGCAGCGTGAAGCGGCGGCCGATGAGGACCGTGCGCCCGGAACGAAGCTCGAAGGCGAGACCGAGGAATCCGTCGCGGCCGGTGCGGCCGGGCGGCGGCGGCTCAGGACTCGAAGAGGAGCTCGCGCCGGATCCAATCCACCACGAGGTCGGCGCCGGTGCCGTCCCGGAGGTTCGTGAAGACAAAGGGCCGGTCTCCCCTCATCCGCTTGGAGTCCCGCTCCATCACGGAGAGATCGGCGCCGACGTAGGGCGCCAGGTCGATCTTGTTGATGACGAGCAGATCCGAGCGGGTGATAGCGGGGCCGCCCTTCCGCGGGATCTTGTCCCCCTCCGCGACGTCGAT
>DASYVT010000191.1 GCA_035936835.1 Candidatus Methylomirabilota bacterium
GGCGAGCGGAGGCCGTCGGGATCAACATCCGCGCGCTCCAGTGGACCGCCTTCGTCGTCGCGGGTTTTTTCGCCGGTCTCGCCGGCGCGATTTTCGTGTTCCTCAAGGGCAGCGTCTTCCCCGTATACACCGAGGCGCCGATGTCGGTCCAGCCGCTGGTGATGGTGCTGCTCGGCGGTGTCGCCGCGCCCTCCGGCCCGCTGATCGGCGCTGCCGCCTACAAGCTCCTCGACACCGTGATCACGCGCTACACCGACTACTGGCAGGTGGGGCTGGGCGGTATCTTGATCGCGCTGGTGCTGGCCTTTCCGCGCGGGATCGCCGGCGTGCTCGACTGGAAACGATCGTGAGCGGGCCCGTTCTCGAGACGCGCGGGCTCGCCAAGTCCTTCGGCGGGGTGCAGGCCGTGGCGGGCGTGGACCTGGCCATGCCTCGCGGAGAGATCCGCGCGCTCATCGGCCCCAACGGGGCGGGGAAGACGACCTTCTTCAACATGCTCACGGGTCAGCTCAGGGCCGACGCGGGCGAGGTGCGATTCAAGGGCGAGCGCCTCTCGGGGCTGCCGCCGCACGCGGTGTGGCGCCGCGGCGTCAGCCGCACGTTCCAGATCACGGCCACCTTCGTCACGCTGACGGCGCTCGAGAACGTCCAGGTCGCGCTCTTCTCCCACGAGAAGCGGACGTACTCGCTGCTCGGGCGCGCCGCCCGGCTGGACGTGGACGCCGCGCGCGCGCTCCTCGGCCAGGTCGGGCTTGCCGCGCAGGCGGACAGGGTGGCGGGAGTGCTGGCCTACGGCGACCTTAAGAAACTCGAGCTCGCCGTGGCGCTGGCGAACACGCCGGAGATGCTGTTGCTGGACGAGCCCACGGCGGGTATGGCGCCGGCCGAGCGCGGCGCTCTCATGGCGTTGACCCAGCGGATCGCGCGTGAGCGGGGCCTGACGGTGCTGTTCACCGAGCATGACATGGACGTGGTCTTCTCGGTCGCCGACCGCATCATGGTGCTCCACCAGGGTCGCGTCATCGCCGAAGGCCGCCCCGACGAAGTCCGCGCCGATCCGCAGGTCCAAAAGGTGTATCTGGGAGAGGCCGAGTGATGCCGGGCGTACCTTTTTGGATACCGTTGACAGCGCCGCGCGAGGTGCGGGAGTATGACGCATGCCCCGGCCCGCGGACTCGTCGGACCTCGAACGGCTCGGCGGCGACCTGCGCCAGGAGATGTCTGCGACGGCCGCCGGACTCCGCCAGGAAATGTCTGCGACGACGGCCGGACTCCGCCAGGAGATCCAGGCCATGGGCGAGCAGGTGCGCACCGAGCTCCGCCAGGAGATCCATGCGAGCGCAGCGGAGACGCGACTCCAGATGGAGCAGTTCGAGTCGAGAATTCTCGCGCGCGTCGACGCAAGCGCCGCCGAGACCCGCCGTTACTTCGGCGTCGTCGCCGAGGACCTCAAATCCGACATCAAGGCCGTCGCCGAGGGGCTGGGCGCCCTCGACGAGAAGGTCGAGCGCTTCCGCGGTGAGGTCCGCGAGGACTTCGGCAGGGTGGACCGGCGCCTGCTCCATCTGGAAGTCCGAGTCATCGGCCGCTCCGGCCCCGCCTAGGCCTCCCGCCTGCGTCCTTCTCGCCCACAGTCCGCCACGGGGACACCTCCATGCTGCGCCTTGACGGCGTCGAGGCGGCCTATGGCCTGTCGCGCGTGCTCCACGGCGTCACGATCGAGGCGCGGGAGGGGGAGGTAGTCTCTCTGCTCGGCCGCAACGGCGCCGGCAAGTCCACCACGCTCAAGGCCATCGTGGGGCTCGTCGAGGTAAGCGGAGGCTCGATCAGCCTTGACGGGCGGAATATCACGGCGCTGCCCACCCACGAGATCAGCAAGCTCGGCATCGGCTGGGTGCCCGAGGACCGGCGCATCTTCAGCGATCTGACTGTGGAGGAGAATTTGCTGGTGGGCGCCAAGGGCGGCAGCCGCTGGGGCGCCTCGCGCGTCTACGAGTACTTCCCGAAGCTGGGTCAGCTGGCGGGCCGTCGCGGCGGCAGCCTCTCGGGCGGGGAACAGCAGATGCTGACCGTGGCGCGCACGCTCATGGGCAACCCGCGCATCCTGCTCCTCGACGAGCCTTCCGAGGGGCTGGCGCCCGTGATCGTCCAGGCGCTCGGCCAGCAGATCGCGGCGTTGAAGCGGGAGGGCTTGACCATTCTGCTTTCCGAGCAGAATCTCAAGTTCGCGGCGCGGCTGGCCGACCGGGCCTACATCATCGAGAAGGGCCAGATCCGGTGGGAGGGCGCGATGGGGCGGCTGCTCGAAGATGAGGCTGCCCGCCGCGCGTACCTGACGGTCTAGGGAGCCGACATGAAGACGCTGATCAAGAACATCGGGCTCATGGTGTCTGGAGACATCGCGAAACCCCTGCTCGACGGGGACAGCATCCTGATCGCCGACGGCAAGATCGTGGCCGTAGGGAAGGGGCTGGACGGCGACGCCGACACGGTCATAGACGCCAAGGGCAGCGCCGTCATTCCCGGCTTGATGGATTCCCACTGCCATCCGGTCTTTGGCGACTTCACGCCGCGCCAGCGGACCATGGATTTCATCGAGTCCGGGCTCAACGGCGGGCTCACCACGATGATCTCGGCGGGTGAAGTCCACCTGCCCGGGCGGCCCAAGGACATCGTGGGACTGAAGGCGCTCGCCGTCGTCGCCGCCAAGGCCTACGCGAACCTGCGCCCCGCCGGCGTCAAGGTCCACGGCGGCGCGCCGATCCTGGAGCTCGGCATGGTCGAGGAGGACTTCGCCGAGATGGCCCGGCACGGTGTCACGCTGGTGGGCGAGATCGGGCTCGGCTCGGTCAGGACCGGCAAGGACGCGGCGCCCATGGTCCGCTGGGCCAAGAGGCACGGCATGACGGTCACCATCCACACGGGCGGGCCGTCCATCGCGGGCTCGAGCCCGATCAGCGCGGAGGTCGTCCTCGAGGCCGACCCGCACGTGGTCGGCCACATCAACGGCGGCACGACCTCGATGAGCGAGCGGGAGATCGACTCGCTCGTGGCCACGCAGATGGCGCTCGAGATCGTCCACTGCGGCAACGGCAAGACGGCGCTCCATACCCTCGAGCGCGCCAAGGACGCCAAGGCGCTTCACCGCATCATCATTGGCAACGACGCGCCGTCCGGCACGGGCGTGGTGCCGCTCGGCATTCTGAGAGTCATCGCGCACCTGGCCTCGCTCGGCGGCCTGAGCCCCGAGGCGGCCATCTGCATGGCGACGGGCAATACCGCGCGTGTGTACAAGCTGCCGGTGGGCGTGATCGAGCCCGGCCGCGAGGCGGACCTGTGCATCGTTGACGCGCCGATCGGCTCCGTCGGGAAGACGGCGCTCGAGGCGCTCAAGGCCGGCGACCTCTTCGGCATCTCCATGGTGCTGATCGACGGGCAGATCAAGATCGGCCGGAGCCGCAACACGCCGCCCGCGGCCCGCGCCGCCGAGGTCGTCAAGGGACACGGACCCGCTGGAGGAGGCCACTAATGCGTATCCGGAAGCTGTTGACGGTTGTCGAGGAGATCTACGAGGACGGTGGCAAGAAGGCCGCCCGTCCCATCAAGAAGGTCGCTGCCATCGCGGTGATCGAGAACCCCTTCGCCGGGCGCTTCGTCGAGGATCTCCAGGAGCTGGTCAAGACGGGCGAGGAGCTGGGCGACCTGCTCGGCCGCCGCGCCGTCGCGGCGCTCGGCGCGCCCGTGCACTCCTATGGAAAAGCAGCGATCGTCGGCGAGCACGGCGAGTACGAGCACGCGGCGGCCATCCTCCACCCGACGCTCGGCACGCCGTTCCGCGCCGCGGTGGGGGGCGGCAAGGCCATCATCCCGTCGGCGAAGAAGCTCGGCGGGCCCGGCGCGACCATAGACGTGCCGCTCCACTTCAAGGACGCGGCCTTCGTGCGCACCCATTTCGACGCGATGGAGGTGCGGCTGGGGGACGCCCCGCGCGCCGACGAGATCCTGGTCGCCCTCGTCGTCACCGACGGCGGCAGGCCGCATCCGCGGGTCGGCGGTCTCACGGTCGCCGAAGCCAAGAAGGAGGACGGTCTCCGATGAGAGCCGCGGGAATGAAATTCGGACTGCGCATCCCGAGCTTTGCCCTCGGGCCCGAGACCGCCACGCTCGCCGAGATGGGCGCCTATCTCCGCCGCGCCGAGGACCTGGGCTTCGACTCGGCGGTCAGCATCGACCACCTCCTGATGACGCCGCCCGCCTACGCCTGCACCTGGCTCGAGCCCGTGGCGCTGCTGTCGGCGCTGGCCGGCGTCACGCGGACGATCAAGCTGGGCACCATGGTGCTGGTGCTGCCGCTCCGCAACCCCGCCTACTTCGCCAAGGAGTGGGCGACGCTCGATCTCCTCTGCGGCGGCCGCAGCATCCTCGGCGTCGGCGTCGGCTGGCACGAGGAAGAGTTCGCGCTCATGGGCATCCCGCACAAGGAGCGCGGGCGCCGCATGGACGAGATGCTGGAGCTCGTGACGGCGCTCTGGGCCGGCGACAACGTCACGTACGCGGGCAAGTACTACCAAGTGAAGAACCTGACCATCGACCCCAAGCCCGTGCAGAAGCCGCATCCGCCGATCTGGATCGGCGGCGGCACCCAGCCCTTCGAGAAAGTCTACGGCCAGACAGTGACCAATATCGATCCGGTGCTCAAGCGCATCGCGAAGTACGCCAAGACCTGGGTGCCGCACTCCTCTGCCACCGCTGACATGGTCATGGGCGACTGGAACAAGATCCAGCGCTTCATGGACGATTTCGGCAGAAAGCCCGGCGACATGACCAAGGTCTACTCCAACTTCGTCTACGTGCTGAAGAAGGGTGAGAAGCCCGAGGTCGCCGCGCCGCACTTCAAGGTCTACTCGGGCATGGACCTGCCCTACTGGAAGGAGTTCTACCTCCTGGGCGAGGCTGAGGAATTGGCGGAGAAAATCCGGGCGAAGGTCATCGCCCTCGGCGGCTGCGAGCAGATCGTACTGAACCCGCTCAACTGGGGCATGGAGCAGCTCGAGCTTCTGGCCGGCGAGGTCCTGCCGCGCGTCGCCAAGCCCTGAGGCTTCCAGGAGCCCGCGTCTGAGCGTCGCCCCGCGGCTGACGGGCAGGAGCGTCAAGCGCGTCGAAGACCCGCGCCTGCTGACCGGGCGCGGCGCCTACCTCGACGATCTCAGGATGCCGGGACTGCTCCACGCGGCCTTCGTGCGGAGCGTGCACGCGCACGCGCAGGTGCGCCGCGTGGACCTGGCGCGCGCGCGGGGCGCGCCCGGCGTCGCCGCCGCGCTGGCGGGACAGGACCTGACGGCGTCGATCACCCCGTTCGCGCCGCGGCTGGAAGGCCAGGGCTTCTGGCCCACCGCGTGGCCGCCTCTGGCTCCCCAGCGCGTCCGCTTCGTCGGAGAGGCGGTGGCCGCGCTCTGCGCCGGGAGCCCGGCGCAGGCCGCCGACGCCTGCGAGCTTGTCGAGGTCGACTACGAGCCCCTGGCGCCGATCGCCGATGTCGAGTCCGCTTTGGCGCCGGGCGCTCCGCTCCTCCACGACGGCGTCCCCGGCAATGTGCTCTTTCGTCGCGACTACTCATACGGAGACGTGGAGGGGGCTTTCGCGCGCGCGCACATCGTGCTCCGCGAGACCTTCAGCCACGCGCGCTGCTCCGCCTCTCCGCTGGAGCCTCGAGGCATTACCGCCGCGTGGGAAGGGGATCGGCTCACGGTATGGACCGGGACGCAGGCGCCGCATATCTTACGGACGGCGCTCGCCCGCGCGTTCCGTCTTCCGGAGGGCCACGTGCGGGTCGTCGTGCCGGACACCGGCGGCGGCTTCGGCCAGAAAATGAACGTCCTGCCCGAGGACCTGGCTGTCGCCGCGCTGGCGTGGACCGCCGGGCGCCCGGTCAAGTGGATCGAAACGCGGCGCGAGAACCTGGCCGCAGCCTCGCAGGCGCGCGAGGGGAGGGTGGACATCGAGGCGGCCACGGATCGAGACGGCGTCCTGCTCGCCCTTCGCGCGCGCGTTGTCTCCGACAACGGCGCGTATCACATTCATCCGGTGACGGCGGCGCTGGAGCCGCCCGGCACCGCTTCTATCATCCCGGGGCCCTACCGAACGCCGGCCTATGCGTGGGAGGCGCTCGCCGTCGCCACCAACAAGCCGCCGCTCGGCGCCTATCGCGGTGTCGGCATGACCATGGGCGCCTTTGTCATGGAGCGCACGCTCGATCTCCTCGCCGAGCGCCTCGGGCTTGATCCCGCGGAGATCCGCCGCCGCAACCTGATCGCACGCGACGCCTATCCGTTCACCTCAGCCGCGGGCTTCGTCTACGACAGCGGCGACTATCCCAAGGCGCTCGAGATGGCGCTCGAGCTCGCCGGCTATGACGCGCTCAAGCGCGAGCGTGACGAGGGCCGGACGCGTGGCCGGCTCCTCGGCGTCGGCATCTCCTGCTACACGGAGTACACCGGCATGGGCTCGGCGACCTATCGGCAGCGCGGCATGGTCGAGGTGCCGGGGCCTGAAGCCGCGCGCATCTCGGTCGAGGCCGACGGCACCGTGCGCTGCCGCCTGTCCTTCTCCTCGCAGGGGCAGGGGCATGCGACGACGGCGGCCCAGATCGTCGCCGACGAGCTTGGTGTCCCGCTGGAGCAGGTCGTCGTCTCACAGCCCGATACCGATGAGACGCCCGAAGGCAGCGGCACCTTCGCGAGCCGCGGCGCCATCGCCCAGCAGGGCGCAGCGGGCGTGGCGGCGGTGACGCTCCGGAAGAAGGTGCTCGATCTCGCCGGTGGGCTGCTCGAAGCGAGCCCGGCCGATCTCGAGCTGCGCCGCGGCCGCGTCTCCGTGCGCGGCATGCCCGACCGCGGCGTCTCGCTCGCTGAAGTGGCCCGTGCTGCCGGTACGGCGAGCCTCGAAGTGACCGAGCGCTTCGACCCGCCGGGGCCCACGTTCTCGGGCGCCGTCCACGTCGCGTCGGTGGAGGTAGACGCCGGGACGGGTCGCGTGACGGTGCGAGGCTACATCGTCGTGGAGGACTGCGGCCCTGTCATCAATCCGATGATCGTGGAGGGCCAGATCCATGGTGCCGTCGCCCAGGGCATCGGGGAGGCGCTCGGCGAGCGTCTCGTCTACGACGAATCCGGCCAGCTCCTTACGGGCAGCCTGATGGACTACGCCCTGCCGGCGGCGGCCGACCTGCCATCCTTCACTCTCGGCCATCTGGAAACACCGTCGCCGCTGACACGCGGCGGCTACAAGGGCATGGGCGAAGGCGGGACCATCGGCGCTCCGGCGGCCATCGCCAATGCCGTCGCCGACGCTGTCAAGCCGCTCGGTGTACGGGTGACGTCGCTGCCGATCTTGCCGGAGGGGCTGGTCTCGCGGAAGCCTACGCCGGCTTCTTGACGGAGCCTCGCCCCAAGGGTAGCCTCGCCCCAACCCAAATGACCTGCCCTCGATGCCAGACCGAGAACCCTCCACAGGCAAAGTTCTGCCTCGGATGCGCGGCTCCGCTAGCAGCCCGTTGCGCGAGCTGCGCCGCCCAACTGCCCGCGTCCGCGAAGTTCTGCCCTGAGTGCGCGCATCCCGTCAGCGGGGCTACCGCCGGCCAGTCGCGCTTCGCCACGCCCAAGTCCTACACCCCCAAGCATCTCGCCGAGAAGATCCTCACCTCGAAGAGCGCGCTCGAAGGGGAGCGCAAGCAGGTCACCGTGCTGTTCGCCGATCTGAAGGGCTCGATGGAGTTGCTCGCCGACCGCGATCCCGAGGAGGCGCGCAAGCTCCTCGATCCGGTGCTCGAGCGGATGATGGAGGCCGTGCACCGCTAC
>DASYVT010000192.1 GCA_035936835.1 Candidatus Methylomirabilota bacterium
ATCAGCAACGTTCGGTCCATAGGACATAAGGCCCCCGGCATCGACATACTCCCGAAATGAGTACACCGTCGGCAGCCGGTTCTTTGCCGCCAGGTCCACGAGGCGTCTTCGCTCAAAGCTGAACATGGTGCTTCCCAACACAGTCAAAGCGCCTGCGCGCGCCCTGGTCATGTCCGCGAAGGCCCTGTCGATATCGGCGCGACCTCGCGCCTCAACGAATTGAAGCCGCACCCCCAGCGCCCGCGCCGCGACTTCTGCTCCCTTCAGCGTGTCCTTTTCCGTGCGTTCGCCAGCGGCGCCTGGCTGCCAGAGGACAGCGACCCGACTGATCCCCGGAACGGCCTGCTTGAGCAGTTCCAGACACTTGCCGACTAGCTCCGGGGCGAGGATGGACAACCCCGTGACATTGCCGCCCGGCCGCGCAAGGCTGGTGACGAGCCCGCTCCCAACCGGATCGGCAGCAACAGTGAAGACAATGGGGAGGGTTCTGGTCGCTCGCTTGGCGGCCAGGGCGCCGACTGTGCTTCCGGCCACGATGACATCAACCTTGAGCGCAATCAGTTCGGCCGCGAGAGCGGGGAGCCGCTCGAACTTCCCCCCGGCATCTCGGTATTCGATCACGAGGTTGCGGCCCTCGACGTAACCGAGGTCACCCAGTCCTTGACGGAAGGCCTCTGGCAGGTGGGGGCTAGCGGCCAGGTTGACCGCCAGGAAGCCTATTCGAGCGACCTTGGCCGCCTGCTGGGCCTCGGCCGCAACCGGGCTGAAGAGCCCAGCGAGCGCGAGGGTGATGCTGGAGGCGAGCCTCAGCCCTCTCATCTCGGCTCCGGGCCTTCGAACTTATTCCCGCGGCGCGTTCGGATTGGACCCACCTCCCTCTGGTCTCGTCCTCGAAGCCTAGCGGTCAACCGCGAGCCGCGCCAGCTCGCCTTGCCTTCTTCGCACGGGGTGTGGCGCGGCTCGTCGGCTGGAGTGCGCTGTTCGGCAGCCCTCCCTTTCCGCGGACCGCCCTCGTCGTGTTGAGAACCCCGCGAAGCGCTTCGTTGACAGCGTCGTCCGAAGGGAAAGCGGCTGCGACTTCGGGCTCTAGCAAGACCAAGTTGCTCCCCTTGCGCAGCCGTGCGACGTACTTGCCGCGGACGCCGCCCTTCATCGACGCAAAGTCGTACTCCGGTCGCAGATCGTCATCCTCGTGCCGATTAGCCTTGCTCATAGAATTCTCGCTCCTGCCTCGTCGCTCGACGGGCGCTGATGATGCGGATAGTATCGTTTCGCTCGGTGTGCGCCACAACCAGGATGTTGCCCCGCGTGGGCGCGCCGATTGTCAGGAAACGGGCGTCGTCCTCAGAGTGCACCTCGTCTGGAAACGTGGTCGAGAGTGGATCGGCCAGTACCGCAGCGGCCTCGTGAAAGCTGACACCGTGCCTCTTGAGGTTCGCCGCTGCCTTCGCCGGATCCCATTCGAACGGCACTCCAATAGTATACGGCCCGACGGGGATAGACGGTCAGTCTGCCGAACGCTCAGTATCTTGATACGCGAACTTGCAGGGCACGCCTTCGTTCCCTTCCCGTGATACACCGCAAGGCGCCGGTGGTGCGATCGGGCGTCATGGAGCCTCTATACTACTGCTGCTTGCGGTCGGCCTCGGCACCCGTTAGTCTCTCCCTACCATGGCCTTCGAGACTCTGACCAACGGTATGACGCTTCCCGAGTTCCACGTGAGCGCGCCGGCGCCGACCGAGCCTCACGAGAACAAGATCCACGAGGACGACCTGGCGCGGCAGTACGGCTTCAAGGGCGGGCTCGTGCCCGGCGTCACCGTGTACGCATGGATGACGCATCCAGTAGTCGAGGCGTTGGGGGTGGCATGGCTCGAGCGCGGGACCTTCGAGACTCGCTTCGCCAAGCCCATCTACTACGAGGAGCCCGCCGTGATCCGCGCCAAGGTCGCCGTGATGACCGCGGATTCGGTGACGATCGAAGTCGCGGCGCACAATTCAGTGGGCGAGGTGTGCGGGACGGCGACCATGATGCTTGACACGGGAGCGAAGCCGTCACCGCCCCTGGCCTCCGAATATGCGGTTGCGCCCGTGCCCGCCGAGAGGCCGCGGGTCACCCGCGCCCATCTCGAGAGCCTGAAGGTCCTCGGCACCCCTGAGCTCGACTTGACGGCCAAGGCTGCGGCCGACTACATCGCGCGCTTCGGCGAGACGCTGTCGGCCTATGCGGGAGCCGGGGCCCCGGCCCACCCGGGCATCCACGTGGATCTCTCCAACCGCGCCCTCGACAAGAACGTGCGGATGAGCCCGTGGATCCACGTGGAGAGCCGCGGCCGGCACTGGAGCGCGGCACGCGTCGGTGACCGGCTCGAGATGCGCGGGCGCGTGGAGAGGCTGTTCGAGAAGAAGGGCCACGAGTTCGTCGAGGCCGACCTCCTGTTGGTGGCGGACGGCTCGCGGCCCGTCGCATCGATCCGACACACCGCGATCTACCTGCTCCGCAAGACCGCCTGACCTCCTGCAGCCTCGACCGCATTCCGCTGGGCCTTCGGCGTGGCGACCCCCGTCACGACCAGCCACAGCACGGGTAGGAGGAAGGCGAGCGATCCCGGGACCCACATGATCGCTCCGGCGATCGACTGGTCCTCGAGCGCTCCGATACCCCACAGCCGCGGGACGGAGCCGTAGGCCGGATAGATCACGCGGTCGGAGAACGTGGGGATCGCAGCCAGCATGGCGTTCTGGAATTCGGCGAGCACGAGATACGGGATCATCGCCCAGCGCGGCCAGGGCGAGCGGGCGGGCCAGGCCAGGATGACCGGCCGCCAGAACAGGAGGGCCGTCGTGAAGAAGCACGCGTGCTCGACGTGATGCCAAAAGTCCGAGCGAAGCGCCAGGTCATAGAGCGCCGGGGCGTGCCACGCCCAGAAGGCGACGCCGGCGTCGAGACGCGAACGTCGATGCTCGACACCACGGAAGAGCAGTATGACAGGGTTCTCAGCATCAACCTGAAGAGCGCTTTCTTCGCCACGCAGATCGCCGCCAGGCAGATGATCAAGCAGGGGGGGCGGCGGTCGCGACCCCCATCAACACGTCCACCATGCAAGATCCGGCGCTGCTCAAGAAGCTGAACGCTGCGATTCCGCTCGGGCGCATGGCGCGCCCGGAGGAAATCGCCAGTGTCGTCGCGTTCCTCGCCGATGACGGGGCCAGCTACATGACGGCGACGACCGTCTTTCCCGACGGCGGGCTGATGCAGAGCAGTCCGGGCTTCTAGAGGCGTTTTTGGCTCGCGTGACGTCGTGATGTGGGCTAGACTGCCGCCATCACGATGCCCGAGCCAAGAGCCCGCGACGACGGAGGTGCGACTCGCATGAGCACACCCCGTCCCTTCGCCTGCCGGGCATGCGCCGGGAAGAAGTGCTGAGCGGCTGACGTGCTCACGTTTGGCCGCGATATCACGGGTGACTTTCCCCTCGCCGAGTCGCGCGAGTGGCTCTGCACCAACGGGATCGGCGGCTTCGCTTCCGGCACGGTCGCGGGCTCGCTCGCTCGCCGCTACCACGGCCTCCTCGTGGCCGCCCTCGCCCCGCCTCTCGGTCGCACCTTGCTGGCTGCCAAGCTCGAGGAGACTCTTACCTACGGCGGCGCCACCTGGGAGCTCGGCGCCAATCGCTGGCAGAGCGGCGCCGTGGCGCCCGATGGGCATCGATTCATCGAGCGCTTCTGCCTGGAGTCGGGCGTGCCGGCGTGGACGTATGCCTGCGCCGACGCGCTGCTCGAGAAGCGTGTGTGGATGGAGCACGGGGCCAACACGACGTACGTCCAGTACCGGTTGCTCCGCGGCTTCGCCCCGGCAGACCTCGCCATCAAGGCGCTCGTGAACTACCGCGACTACCACGCGACCACCCAAGCCGGCGGATGGCGGATGCAGGTGGAGGTTGCGTCAGGCGGCCTCGTCGTGACGGCCTTCGAGGGCGCCCGCCAGCTCCGCCTCATGGCCGAGGGCGCCCGCGCCGAGCCGTCCCAGGAGTGGTACCGCGGCTACGAGCTTCGGCGCGAAGCCGAGCGGGGCCTCGACCACTACGACGACCATCTCCACGCCGGCACCTTCCACGCGTCGGTCGCGCCGGGCGCCTCCATCACCGTCGTGCTGTCGGCCGAGAGCGAGCCCGCCCTCAACGGCGGGGCAGCCTGGCGGCGTCACGACCGCTACGCCACGGCGACGCTCGCGCGCTGGGAGAAGGCCGCTCCCGAAGCGCCGCGGGCGCCTGCCTGGGTGCCCCAACTGGTGTTGGCGGCGGACCAGTTTATCGTTCGCCGGCCTCTGCCGGATTCTCCGGAGGGGCTCTCGGTCATCGCGGGCTACCCCTGGTTCGAGGACTGGGGGCGCGACACCATGATCTCGCTGCCGGGGCTGGCCCTCTGCACCGGCCGACCCGAGGTGGCGAAGCGCGTGCTGGCGACCTTCGCGCGCTTCATCGACCACGGCATGCTGCCGAACCGCTTCCCGGACGGCGCCGCGGCGCCGGAGTACAACACCGCCGACGCCGCGCTCTGGTACATCGAAGCCATCCGCGCCTATCACGCCGCCACCGAGGATGACGCCTTCCTGGCCCAGCTCTACCCCGCGCTGACCGACATCATCGGCTGGTACCGGAAGGGGACGCGCTACGGCATAGGTCAGGACCAGGCCGACGGTCTCCTGCGCTCGGGCGAACCCGGCGTGCAGCTGACCTGGATGGACGCCAAGGTGGGCGACTGGGTGGTGACCCCGCGCACCGGTAAGCCCGTCGAGATCAACGCGCTGTGGCACAATGCCCTCCGCGCCATGGCCGTCTTCGCGCGCAGGCTCAAGCGCTCACCCGGCGAGTGGAAGGCGGAGGCCGCGCGGGTCGCGACGGGCTTCGACCGCTTCTGGAACGCGGCCGAAGGCTGCTGCTTCGATGTCCTCGACGGGCCGTCCGGGAACGACGCGGCTGTGAGACCGAATCAGATCTTCGCCGTCTCGCTGCCGTCGAGCCCTCTGGCGCCGGAGCGCCAGCGAAATGTCGTCGAGGTCTGCGCGAAGCGCCTGCTGACTTCCTTCGGGCTTCGCAGCCTCGATCCGCGGCACCCCGACTACAAGGGGCACTACCGGGGCGGGCCGCGAGAGCGTGACGGCGCCTATCACCAGGGCACGGCGTGGGGCTGGCTGCTCGGGCCCTTCGCGCTGGCTCACTTCAAGGTTTACAAAGACAGGAAGGCGGCGCTGGCGTTCCTCGAGCCGCTCGGACGGCATGTCGGCGCCTACGATGTCGGCAGCCTTGGCGAGGTCTTCGACGGCGAGCCGCCCTTTGCCCCGGGCGGCTGCCCGGCCCAGGCCTGGACTGTCGCCGAGACCCTCCGGGCATGGACCGAGCTTGTGGGCGGCGCGCGACGCCGGGCGAGGTAAGCTCGAGCGATGGGTACGCGCATCGCCATCTGCATCATGGCCAAGGCGCCCGAGCCGGGACGGGTCAAGACGCGTCTCTGCCCGCCGTTGTCCCCGGACGACGCCGCGGAGCTCTACCGCTGCTTCCTGCTGGACAAGATCGCCCAGGCGCGGGAGGTGGCGGGGGTGGAGCGCGTGCTCGCCTTCGTACCGGCGCAGGCGGCGGCCGTCTTCGAGGCGCTGGCTCCCGGCTTCACCCTGCTGGCTCAACGGGGCGCCGATCTCACCGCGCGGCTCGTGGCCGTCTGTGACGAGCTCTTCCGGAGCGGCTGTGATGCCGCCATCGTGATCGACAGCGATACGCCGACGCTGCCGACGGAGCGCCTCGAGCGCGCCGTGGCCGTCATGAGCGGTGGCGGGCACGACCTCGTGCTCGGGCCCAGCGAGGACGGCGGCTACTACCTGATAGGCCTGCGCCGGCCACACCCGGAGCTTTTCGAGGGCATGCGGTGGAGCACCGCGACAGTGCTGGAGGAGACCGAGCGTCGCGCCCGCGCTCTCGGCCTCAGCTCGACCAGGTTGTCCGCGTGGTACGACGTGGACACGGCGGCGGATCTCGCGCGGCTCCAGGCCGAGATCGCGGCCGGGCCGGACGGCCTACCACCGCGCCACACACGGCGCTTCCTCCTGGAACGTTCCGCTTGGCTGGAGCGGCTCGCGGGGCGAACCGCCGGGGCCGGCGGGCGCATCTAAGTGGCCAAGATCGCGGAGCAGCAGCGGCTGCTCGAGGCGGAAGCGCGCTCGGCCCACTGGCGGCGGTGGGGCCCGTATCTCTCCGAGCGCCAGTGGGGCACGGTCCTCGAG
>DASYVT010000193.1 GCA_035936835.1 Candidatus Methylomirabilota bacterium
AAGGAGCGGCCGAAGGTCGCGCGCGACTTCCTCCAGGCCTACCTGCAGGGCGTGAAGCTCTACAACCAGCGCGGCCTCAAGGACCCGGAGATCGCGAGCATCATCTCGAAGCACATGAAGCTGTCCGTCGAGATCATCCAGGGCACCATTCCCGTCTACCTCGACGCGGGCGCGAAGCCGAGAGTGCGGGACCTCGCGGCGATGCAGGACTGGTTCCACCAGATGGGCTGGGTGAAAGAGAAGGTGCCGATGGAGCGCGTGGTCGACCTCTCCTTCCTCGAGTAGGCACCCCGCGTGCTCCTGGCCCTCCGCGACGTCGGCAAGGTCTGGCTCATCGAGCGCACCGGCGAGCGCGTGAGCGCGCTCGAGTCTATCACTCTCGACGTGGCGCCCGGCGAGTTCCTGATCCTGCTCGGCCCCTCGGGCTGCGGCAAGTCCACGCTCCTCCAGATCATCGCCGGCCTCGAGGCGGCGTCCTCGGGTGAGATCCGCTTTCCATCTATTACGCGCGGCGTCTCGCCCTGCGACAAGTCCAACGGCAAGCTGACGAGCATGGTCTTCCAGGACTATGCCCTCTTCCCGTGGCGGACCGTGATGGGCAACATCGTCTTCGGCCCCGAGGTGCGACACGTGGCTCGCGGCGAGCGTGAGGAGCGGGCGCGTCGGCTGATCGACCTGGTAAACCTCAAGGGCGCCGAGCACCGCTACCCTCACGAGCTTTCCGGCGGGATGCGGCAGCGCGTCGCGCTGGCGCGGGCGCTTGCCAACGATCCCCAGATCGTCCTCTTCGACGAGCCGCTGGCGGCGCTCGACGCCCAGACGCGGCGCGTGCTCCAGGACGAGCTCCTGCGCATCTGGGGCGAGACCGGCAAGACCTTCGTCTACGTCACGCACAGCCTGCAGGAGGCGGTGCTTCTCGGCAGTCGCATCGTTCTCATGACCGCGCACCCGGGCCGGATCAGGCACATCGTGGACGTGCCCCTCGCGCGCCCCCGCCACCTGACAGGGCGGGCCGAGGCCGAGATGCTCGACCGCCTCGACACCGAGCTCAGCGAAGAGGTCCAGCGGGCGATGGCGACATGACCGCGTCACACCTCCGGAAAATCGCCTCGGTCCTGGGACTCCTCGTGGCCTGGCAGCTCCTCATCCAGACGGGAAAGCTCAGCGAGCTCTTCCTGCCCGCGCCGCTCTCGGTGCTCGCCACGATGTGGGACATGACGCGATCGGGCCAGCTGCCCTGGGCCGTGCTCGTGAGTCTCAACCGCGTGGTGCAGGGCTTCGTCTACGGCGCCGCCGTGGGCGTCTTCCTGGGCCTCTTGGCCGGAGCGATCGGCTGGATCGAGGACCTGCTCGACCCGTGGGTCGCCGCCGTCTACCCCATTCCCAAGTCGGCGCTCTTCCCGCTCTTCCTGCTCTGGTTCGGCCTGGGCGATCCGTCCAAGATCGCGACGATCGCGATCGGCGTGCTCTTCCTCGTGCTGGTCAACACCATGGCGGGGGTGAAGTCCATCAACCCCGTCCTGCTCAAGGCCGCCCACGACCTCGGCGCGGGCCGACTGCAGACCTTCACCAAGGTCATCCTGCCCGGCGCGCTGCCCAACATCTTCACCGGGCTCCGGCTCGGCGCGGGCATGGCGCTCATCCTCGTCTTCATCACCGAGATCGAGGCGACCAAGGCCGGGCTCGGCTTCCTCCTCTGGGAAGCTTTCCAGCTCCTCGACACCAAGCAGGTGTTCGCGGGCGTGGTCACCTTCGGCCTGCTCGGCGTCGCCTCAACCTGGCTGCTCCAGTGGCTGGAGCGCGTGGGCTGTCCCTGGATCCAACGCTCGAACTGAAGGAGCGACCGATGGCTCAAGACCTTCCCGCGTACCTCGACCTGATCAAGCGCAGCAAGCCCGAGGAGATCGCCGTGATCTCGAAGGAGATCGACCCGGCGTATGAGCTGACCGCGCTGGTGGTCAAGCTCGAGCGCGAGGGGCGCCGCCGCCCGGTGCTGATCTGCGAGCGCATGAAGGGCACGAAGTTCCCGGTGCTGACCAACCTCCATGCGAGCCGCTCCCGCCTGGCCCTCGCGATGGGTTCAGCGCCCGACCAGATGCTCGCGACGTACCTGCGCGCCATGGACAAGCCCATCCCGCCGAAGATCGTGAACAGCGGGCCGTGCAAGGACGTGGTGCTCACGGGCGACAAAATCAACCTCTACGATCTGCCCCAGATCCTCCATCATGAAGGCGACGCGGGCGCCTACCTGACGGCCGCGATCTCCTTTGCCAAGGACCCCACCCGCGAGATCTGGAACTGCGCCTACAACCGCCTCATGATCAAGGGACGCGACACGACGTCCATTCACCTGACGGCGGGCAAGCATCTCTGGGAGTTCCAGAGGATCGCCGAGGCCCGCGGCGAGCCCCTGCCCGTGGCCTTCGCCATCGGCGTGCATCCCGCGATCGCGCTCGGCGCGCTCGCCATCGGCTCGATCGACGAGGACGAGCGCGGCATCATGGGCGCGCTGCTGCGGGAGCCGCTCGAGCTCGTCAAGTGCGAGACCTCCGACGTGCTCGTGCCGGCGCACGCGGAGATGATCATCGAAGCGGACATCCTTCCGGGCGCGCGCACGCCCGAGGGCCCCTTCGGCGAGTTCACCGGCTACAGCCTGGGCGAGCGGCCGCGCGAGGTGGTCAAGGTCAAGGCCATCACCCACCGCGCGGGCGCCTTCTTCCAGGACATCTCGGTCGCCCACCTCGACCACATGCTGCTCTCGACGATCCCGATGGAGGCCAACCTCTACCGCGCCGTGCGCGCCATGGTGCCCTCGGTCAAGGCCGTCCGCGTCCCGGGCCCGTTCACCTGCTACGTCTCGATCGAGCAGCGGCTACCGGGCCAGGCCAAGAACGCCATCCTCTCGGTCCTGGGCGCCGACCTCTACATGAAGCGCGTGGTCGTGGTGGACCAGGACGTGGACATCTTCGACGACCGGCAGGTCACGTGGGCGATCGCGACGCGCTGCCAGCCCGACCGCGACATCGCCATCATCACCCACGCGCGCGGCTCAGACCTCGATCCCTCGACCAAGGAAGACGGCTACTCCGCCAAGTGGGGCGTGGACGCGACGGCCAAGCCGTCGCTCGCCGCTTACACGCCCCGCCACCGCGTGCCGCCCGAAGCCTGGAAGCGGATCACCCTGAAGGACTTCGGGCTTCAGTGACGGAGAGCTTCGCCGCGCTGCTCGACGCGGCCGCGCGCCGGCGGCCCGATGCCCCCGCCCTCGTCTGGGACGGCGGCGCGCTCACGTGGCGCGAGCTCGAGCTGCGCGCGGGCGGACTGGCGCGCCGGCTCGCGCGCCAAGGCCTCCGCGCGGGCGACACTGCCGTACTCCAGCTGCCGAACGGGTGGCGCTTCGCGGCCGCGCTCTGGGGCGTGCTCAAGCTGGGCGCGACGGTGGCTCCGCTCAACCCGCTCCTCGCGGCCGGCGAGCGCGACAGGATCCTGGCGCACCTCGGGCCCGCCCTGATCGTGGACGAGGTGGACGAGGAGGAGGTGCGGGAGGCGGAGCCGATGTCGGACAGCGCGGACGGCGAGGCGCCCGCCCTCATCCTCTACACCTCGGGCAGCACGGGGCGGCCCAAGGGCGCCGTCCTCTCCCACGCCGCGCTCCGCTTTGCCAATGAATCATGGGCTGGGCCCGTGATGCGCCTCACGCCGCAGGACGTCGTGCTGGCCGCGCTGCCGCTCGCTCACTCCTTCGGACTCAACGGGGCGCTCCTGGCGCCGTTGCTCGCGGGCGCCACCGTGGCGATCCAGGAGCGCTTCTCTCCCGAGGAGACGCTGCGCGCCATCGCGCGCCACGGAGTCACGGTCCTCCCCGCCGTCGCGACGATGTTCCAGCGGATGCTCGAGGTCGCCTCCGTCTCGGAGGCGGCATGCTCGAGCCTGCGCCTGGCCGTGTCGGGGGCGGCGCCCTGCCCGTGGGAGCTCAGCCAGGCGTGGCGGCGGCGCACCGGCGTGAGGATCGTGCGCGGCTACGGAATGACCGAGCTCTTCCGCCCGATCTCGTACCTCGCCGACGATCCAACCGATCTGCCCGACGCCATCGGCCGGCCGGTGCCCGGGGTCGAGGCGCGCGTGGTCGACCCCGAAGGACAGGCGCTCGCGCCAGGCGAGGCCGGCGAGCTCTGGATCCGCACTCCCGCTGCCATGGACGGCTATCTCCGCGCCGAGGAGGAGACCCGCGCGGTCATCCAGGACGGGTGGTTCAAGACCGGCGACCTGGCGACACTCTCGCCCGAAGGGTTCGTCAGCGTCGTGGGACGAAAGAAGGACCTGATCCTGCGCGGCGGCTACTCCGTGGTGCCCGCCGAGGTCGAGGCCGCGCTGCTGGATCACCCCGCGGTGGCGGAGGCCGCCGTGGTCGGGACACCGCACCCCGAGCTGGGGGAGGAAGTGGCGGCCTTCGTCACGCTGCGGCCCGGCGCCCGCGCCGACGCGGACGAGCTGGTGGCCTTCTGCCGCGAGCGGCTGGCCTCCTTCAAGTATCCGCGCCGCGTGACCCTCGTGAGCGAGCTGCCCAAGAGCGCGACGGGCAAGGTCCTCAAGTGGCGCCTCGGCGTCCCTGAAGGGGGCTGAGAGAGGGCCTTTGACACGGCTCCCCAAACCCGCGTAGACTCCCGCCAGTCTTCGCATCCAGCTCTGAAAGGCGGGCTCAAGGTGGCGTCCAGCGAGGTCGTGTTTAATCCGCTCCTGCCGGAGTTCCACGCGGATCCATACCCGTTCTACCGCCGGCTGAGAGAGGAAGACCCAGTCCATCTCAGCGCGCTCGGCATCTGGGTCCTGACGCGCTACGACGACACGGTCATGGTGTTGCGCGACCCGCGCTTCGGCCGCGAGGGCATAGCCGAGCTCATGGAAGCGCGGCTCGGCGCAGCATCCGTTCGCCCCGCGAACACCCGCGACATGCTCTTCCGGGACCCGCCCGACCACACGCGCCTGCGCGCCCTCGTGAGCCGGGCGTTCACGCCGCGGGTCGTGGAGGCGATGCGTCCGCACATCCAGGAGATCGTCGACGGGCTGCTGGACCGGGTCGAGGGCGCCCGCGGCATGGACGTGATCGCGGACCTCGCGTACCCCCTCCCGGTGACGGTCATCTGCGAGATGCTCGGCGTGCCCACCGCGGACCAGGTCGTCTTCAAGCAGTGGTCTGCGGACATCGCGCGAAGCCTCGACGCGGCCATCCTGCCGGCCGGGTCGGAAGTCATCACGCGCGGCCAGGAGGCCGGCGACGCGCTGAGAGAGTACTTCCGCTCGCTCATCGCCGTGCGCCGAAAGAGTCCCCAGCCGGACCTGCTCTCGGCCTTGATCGCCGCCGAAGAGCAGGGCGACAAGCTCAGCGAGCCGGAGCTCGTCGCCACCTGCGCGCTGCTGCTCATCGCGGGCCACGAGACCACGGTCAACCTGATCGGCAACGGGGTCCTCGCGCTGCTCCGGCACCCCGACCAGCTGCGCGCCCTCGCGGACGATCCGGCGCTGATCCAGACGGGCGTCGAGGAGCTGCTGCGCTTCGACGGGCCCGTGCAGCGGACGGGGCGCATGACCATGGCGGACGTCGAGATCGGCGGCAAGCCGATCCCCAAGGGTTCTATCGTCGCGGCGGTCATCGGCGCGGCCAACCGGGATCCCGCGCACTTCGCCGACCCCGACCGTCTCGACGTCACCCGGCAGGAGAACCGGCACATCGCTTTCGGCTTCGGCATCCACTTCTGCCTCGGCGCCCCGCTGGCCCGTATCGAGGGCCAGGTCGCCATCGGCACCCTGCTGCGCCGCTGGCGCGCGCTCAAGCTCGTCTCGGACACTCCGGAGTGGCGGGAGTCGTCCGTGCTCCGCGGGCTCAAGACGCTCCCGGTCACGTTCTGAACACAGGACGAGGAACAGACATGGACAATCCTCTCGTTTCCCCCGTCAGCCGTCGGGACCTGATCAAGCTGGGCGGCGTCGCTGTCGCCGCCGGCGCCGCCGGATCCGGCCTGCATCTGTTCGATCCAAGCAGGGCCGAGGCTCAGGCGCCGAAGCGCGGAGGGACCTTCCGCATCCGCTTCGCCCTCGCCCCGCCCCACTTCGATCCGCAGCAGACCGTGGCCTTCACCACCATGGTGCCGCTGTCCTTCACCCACAGCCGGCTCGTCAGGGTCAAGGCCGGCCCCTCGGTGAAACCCGGCACCACGCCGATCGAGCCCGACCTGGCCGAGTCGTGGACCCAGCCCAACGACACCACGTACATCTTCAAGCTCCGCCGCGGCGCGCGGTGGCACCCGAAGCCGCCCGTCAACGGGCGCGAGGTGACGGCCGAGGACGTCAAGTACACGTACGAGCGCTTCATGGGTCCGACCAATCCCAACCGCGGGATGCTGGAGCAGGTGGAGAAGATCGAAGCGGTCGACAAGTACACGGTCAAGTTCACGATGAAGGAGCCCTTCGCCTGGCTGCTCGAGGCGCTGGCGTCGACGTCGACCTGGATCATCGCCAAGGAGGTCGTCGAACAGTATGGCGACCTCAAGAAGCCTGAGACCTGCATCGGCACCGGGCCCTGGATGCTCGAGCGCTACGAGCCGAACCTGCGCCTGACCTTCCTGCGCAACCCGAACTATTTCGTGGCTGGCTTGCCCCACGCCGACGGCGTGGACATGTCGATCGAGACCGATCCGGCCTCGGCGTTCGCCGCGTGGCTGGCCGGCCGGTACGACTTCGCACCCGAGTACGGGATGGTCGTGCGCCGGAGCGACCTGGCCGCGGCCAAGCAGCGCAAGCCGGCGCTGCAGACGCAGGACTACATCGTGGCCTTCGGCGGCATCACCTGGGTGCACCTCGACCAGGAGCCGTTCAAGGACATCCGGGTGCGCCGCGCCCTCGCCATGGCCTCAAACTGGAAGGAGGTTCTTGAGACCAACTCCTGGTCCCAGGGGGGGCACGGGGCGCCCAACCCGGCCATGCCCGCCGCCTTCAGGGAGTGGTCCATCCCCATCGATCAGCTCCCGGCCGAGGGGCGGCGGCTGTACGAGTACGACCCGCGGGAAGCCAGGCGGCTCCTGGCCGAGGCCGGCTACCCGAGCGGGCTCAAGACCACGATGGAGACCACGGCCGGGTACGGTCCCGACTACATGGACGGGGTGGAGGTGACGCTCGCGGGCTGGAAGAAGGGCGGGATCGAGGCCGAGCTGAAGATGAAGGAGTACGGCGCCTTCGTCTCGACGGCGCTCTTCGGCAAGTTCGACAAGATAGCCACCGGACTCTTCGGCCACTGGGCCGACCCCGACAGCTATCTCTACCGCTACTTCATGCCCGGGCAGGCGCTCAACGCCTCCGGCGTGAACGATCCCAAGCTCGCCGACATGATCCGGCTCCAGCGCCGCACCTTCAACGTGGCCAAGCGGCGCGAGATCATCTACGACATCCAGCGCTACATCTCGGTACAGGTCTACGCGTTCTACGGCGCCTCGGTCAGCGCCGTCGCGGCCTGGGAGCCCTACGTCAGGAACTTCGGCCCGAACATCGGCCACGACTACGGCGGGCGCCTGATGGCAGCCTGGCTCGATCGTTGACCGATCGCGCGTGAAACTTAAAGACCGGATCGCCCTCATCACGGGCGCAGGGTCGGGGATCGGCCGCGCGATCGCAACGCTGTTCGCTGAGGAAGGCGCGCGGGTCATCGCGAACGACGTGAACGAGCAGGCCGCCCTCGAGACCGTGGAGATGCTCGACGCCGGGGGTTCGGGCTCCCGCGCGATCCAGGCCGACGTGGCCGACAGCGCGCAGGTCAAGGCCATGTTCGCCGAGGTCGAGCGCGAGTTCGGGTCGCTCGACGTGCTCGTCAACAACGCGGGCATCGGCAGCGCCGGGACATCCACGGCGGATCGCGACACGCTCCGTGATCGATCCGACACCCGGATCATGGAGCAGCTGAGCGGCCGGGGCATCCAGACCCACTGGGACATCACGCAGACGATGACGGACGAGACCTGGCACCGGATGATCGCGGTGCATCTCAACGGCACCTTCTTCTGCACGCGGGAGGCGCTCCGCCTGATGAGCCGCCGCGACCAGGGTGTCATCATCAACCTGTCGAGCGTCGCCGGGCTCATGGGCCTCGAGAACGTGCCGCACTACAGCGCGGCCAAGGCGGGCATCCTCGGCTTCACGCGGGCGGTCGCCCGGGAGGTCGGCTCGCGGAAGATCCGGGTGAACGCGATCTGTCCCGGGTTCATCGATACGCCCATGACGCAGCCCATGTCCGACCTGATGCGCAAAGCCGTCATCGGGCGGACGCCGCTCGGCCGCTACGCGGAGCCCGGCGAGGTCGCGCAGACGGCGCTCTTCCTCGCCTCCGACGACAGCTCCTTCTTCACGGGACAGTGGCTCTCCCCGAACGGCGGCCTCTTCATTGGATGACCTCTTGGGGGATGACCCCTTTGGGGATGATCCGGCGACGTTGATCGGGGACAACTCTTACCAGCGACAACCACGGGAGTGACCATGGGAATGCTCGAGGGAAAGACCGCGGTGGTAACGGGAGCCGGGCGGGGCATCGGCCGGGGCATCGCGCTCGCGCTGGCGAAGGCGGGCGCGAAGGTCGTCGTCAACGACCTCGGCACGGGGCTCGACGGCGAAGGCGTAGCGACGGGCCCGGCCGCCAAGGTGGTGGACGAGATCGTGAAGGCGGGCGGCACCGCCGTCCCCAACTACGGGTCGGTCGCCGACTTCAAGCAGGCGACGGAGATGGTCGAGCAGGCGGTCAAGACGTGGGGCCGGGTCGACATCCTCGTGAACGTGGCCGGCATCCTGCGCGACCGCATGATCTTCAACATGAGCAAGGACGAGTGGGACGCTGTCTTGGCAGTCCATCTCGACGGCACCTTCTTCTGCACCCGCGCCGCCTCCATCGCGATGCGCGAGCAGAAGGCCGGCCGCATCGTCAGCATGTCGTCGGTCTCGGCGCTCGGCGCGCCCGGCCAGCCCAACTACAGCGCCGCGAAAGCGGGCATCATCGGCCTGACCTGGTCGACGGCGAACGCGATGGCGAAGTACAACGTGACGGCCAACGCGATCATGCCGAGCGGCGCCACGCGCATGATCGACTCGACTCCCAGAGGCAAGAAGATCTTCGACGAGACGGGCAAGTGGCCGAGCGAGCAGGCCATCGGCACCGAGCGCGACCCGGACAACGTGGCGCCGCTCGTCGTCTTCCTCGCGAGCGATGCCGCGGCCCACGTCAACGGGCAGGTCTTCCATTCCTTCGGCTACGGCTATACGCTCCTGGCCCAGCCGCAGGCGATCCGCCGCATCGACGCCGACCGCCGGCTCGACCCCGAAGAGCTGGTGAAGCTCCTGCCCGAGACGTTCGGACCGAGCCTCCACGAGCCGCCGGGGACGCTCTTTGGCAAGAGCCTGACCGAGCGCGCCAAGGACGAGTGGAAAGAGGTCGGGCGCGGCGTCCGCTTCTGGCAGTGGCCCCGGGAAGAGCGGTGAGGACCGTCCTCCTCGTCTGCCACGCCAACACCTGCCGCAGCGTGATGGCCCACGTGCTCCTCGAGAAGATGCTCACCGAGCGCGAGGCCCACGGGCGCGTGCTGGTGCGCTCGGGAGGGATCGCGAACCACGCGCGTGACGGGATGATCCCCTCGCTCGACGCGCGGATCGTCCTCCGCGAGGACGGGATCCATCTCGCCGAGGACGCGATGACCTCGACGGACCTCCGGCGGCACCGCGATCTGATCGCCAAGGCCCACCTGATCCTGACCATGACCGCGCAGCAGAAGGAGATGCTTGGGACGTACGAGGAAGCGCGGGGGCGGCCCATCTTCACCCTGAAGGAGTTCGCGGGCGAGGAGGGCGACATCGGCGATCCCTTCGACCAGGGGGAAGAGCGCTACCGCGCCTGCCGGGACGAGATCAAGCGTTGCCTCACCATGAGCGTCGACCGCCTGCTCGTGACGCTCTCCACGCCCTAGCTCCGCAGCCGGGCCGGTTGGACGCTCCCGATCCCGCGCTATTGCGCCGTCTTCAGCACATCGGGATGGAAGCGGATGCCGTGGCCCGGCACGTCGAGCGGGCGGATCATGCCGCGGTCGATCACGGGCGCCTGCTCGAAGATTCCGTCCACGAAGTACGGCAGGTACTCGATGTAGAGCGCGTTGGGCGAGGCCCCCAGCAGCGGCGTCATCAGCTCCGGGAAGTGGTGCGACGCCACCGGCAGGTTCTTCGCCTCGATGAGCCCGAAGGCGCGGAGCATGGGCGTGAGGTGATGCTGGCCGTGACCTTCCTCGCGGTGGCCCTCGTGGCGCTGCTGAGCATGCTCGCCCAGGGCTCGGTCAGCGTGGTCGCCGGCGGCGGCCAGTCCAAGGCCACGGCCTTCGCGCGGCAGATGATGGAGCAGCTGAGGAACCAGCCCTTCGTGCCCGGACCGACGAACGGCACGGACACGCCTGAGCCGGGCATCACCCGCTCCTGGTCCATCACGCCGACGGGGCCGACCGTCCCGCCCAACCGCCTCGCGACGATCCAGGCCATCGTGCGAGTCGACCGCGCTGCGGCCACGCTCGGCGCCCAGAACACCACGCTGACCACGATGCGCGCGGAGTAGCGGCGCGCCTCAGGCCTCGATCGGCAGCCGCTCGCCGGGCTGGTGCCAGGTCGGCTCCTGCCCTCGCCGGAAGATCTTGATCCTCGCCGTGCCCCGCGCCGTCACCACACCGTCCTCGACCTGCACGAGCGCCCCTTCCTCGAGGCCCACCACCGGATTGGCGTTCACGACGTGGTACTCGCCAATCCGTTCGTCCCGCGTCTCGCTGCCGGGCGCCATGGCGGGGTCCGTCTCTTTGTAGTGCGGGTTGATGTTGAAGGAGACGAGCCCGAGGGCGTCGAAGCGGTCGAGCGCGACGACGTTCCAGTCATTCGTCGTGAGGATGGTCGGCCCCGCCACGTTGGAGCCGGCGCTGGCGCCGAGGTAGGGCATGCCGCTCAGGACGCGCTCGCGGATGGCGGGCAGCAGCCCCGCCGCGCGGAGGCGCTTGAGGAGCGCGTAGGTGTTACCGCCTCCCATGAAGAGCGCCTCAGCTCCCGCGAGCGTTTCGAGCGGCCGGTCGTTCCAGCGCAGGTGGAGGAGCTCGAGCCCGGCGCCCTCCGGCGGCGGGGGCGCGAGAAAGCCCTTGAGCCGCTCGAAAGAGACGGTTTCGTCGTAGAGGCTGGCGGCGGTGCAGAGCGCGACGCGGCGCAGCCCCCCGAGGAAGTCGGCGACGTCGCGCAGCCCCTCGGGCCTCAGGAGCAGGCCGCCCGAATGGAGGTAGACCCGCATCAGGGGCTGTAGGTCTCGAGCAGGCGGCGCAGCTGGCTCATGGACTTGACCATGTAGTGGGCGACGCCGTCGAGACCGCCCTTGGGGGCCAGGAGCACGGCCGTCAGCCCCACGCGGCGCGCCCCGCGGATGTCGGAGTCCACGCTGTCGCCCACCATGGCCGCGTCCTCCGCGGTGAGCCCCATGCGCGCGAGCGCCAGCTCGAACAGCGGCGGCTCCGGCTTGCCCACGACAAGCGGGCGCAAGCCCGCGGCGGCCGCCACGGCCTCGACGATCGCGCCACAGCCCGGGAGGAAGTCGTCGCCCTCAACGGGCAGCCGCGGATCGAGGTTGGGCGTGAGGAAGGCTGCTCCGCCGGCGACGGCCCGAGAGGCTGCCGTCAGCCGCTCGTAGGAGAAGTCGAAGTCGTTGCCGACGACCACGGCCTGCGCCTCGCGGTAGCGGTCCATGGGCACCAGGCTGTGCGAGCCGTCCACGACCGCGGCTTCGAGCTCGGAGCCGCCGATGGCGAGAACCCGCGAGGCCGGGCCGACGTGCGTGTCGAGCACGCGACCGAGGATCTCGAGCGGGGTCAGCACCTCGTTCACGGCCGCCTGGATGCCCAGCCGCTCGAGCTTGGCCTGCATGGTCGCCGCGCGTGCCCGCGAGTTGTTGGTGAGGAACGTGAGCGCCCTGCCCTGGCCCCGCAGGAGCGCCAGCACGTCGGCGGCGCCCGATATCAGCACGTCGCCGGTCCACACGCAGCCGTCGAGATCGAAGATGAAGCCGCGCATCTCGCGCAGCCCGCGCCGGGATCGGGTCACGGCCGGATACTACCATGTAGGCGCAGACGCGGGCATGTGGGCCGGCGCGCAGGGCGGGCTGCGGGTCGGGGCGAGGAAAAATGTGCGTCCTGCGCGGCTCCCGCGCTAGAGTCGAGCCATGGCGAGAGCCGCTAGAACCCGCACCTACACGCTGAGACGGGCTTCCTCGGTCGTCTTCGCGCTGATCTCCGTCCTGCCGCTGCTTCTTTTCGTCTACACGCTCTACGCCCTCGACGTGCTCAACCACCACGTCGCCCAGATCGGCCTGGGCTCGGCGCTGGTCCTCTCCATGATCGGCTTCTATATCTACTCGGTCATGATGTCCCGGCTGTCCGACATTCTCCGCGACCTCGAGGCCGACGAGTCAGCGCAGCCGCCCCCCGGTGCGAC
>DASYVT010000194.1 GCA_035936835.1 Candidatus Methylomirabilota bacterium
CTACGCCCCTCAGCTCGAACGGCCACGCCCGAGGGAGCCAGTGACGCGAGGCGTACGTGGGTGTACGTTGAGCGTCGCTGGCGACCGAGAACGAAGTATGGCGAAGCAAATTGGCCCAGCACCGCGGCGCGGGCCGCCTTGACATCATGAGGGGCCCCTGCTATCAACGGAGCGCGCCGGACCCGCCGGCACCTACCCACACATCGAAGGAGGAGACGACGATGGCGTCGATCACACGTCGAAAGTTCCTGGCCGCAACGGGCGGGACCGCCGGGGCCATAGCGACCCAGGGATTCTTCCCAGCGGTGCTTCGCGCGCAGGCTGAGCCGCTCCGCATCGGCTGCCCGCTGCCGCTGACGGGACCGTTCGCGGCGCTCGCCGCGGACATGCAGCGCGGCGCCCAGCTCGCGCAGGACGAGCTCAACGCCAAGGGCGGCGTGATGGGCCGCAAGGTCGAGGTGCTCTTCCGCGACGACGAGCTCAAGCCGGCCGTCGGCGCCCAGCGCACCAAGGAGCTGATCGAGAACCAGAAGTGCCAGTTCATCGTCGGTGGCCTCGCCGCGCACGTCCAGATGGCGATCAACGAGCAGACCAAGAAAGCCAAGGTTCTCTTCATCTCCACCAGTCAGTCCGACGAGATCAGCGCCAAGCCCGACACCAGCCCCATCACCTTCCACGAAGCGCTCAACCCCACCATCACGTCCCGCGTGATGGGCACCTGGGTCGCCCAGAACCTCGGGAAGAAGTGGTGGATCATCTACGCCGACTACGCCTGGGGCAAGCAGAACAACGCGGTCCTCCAGGACACGCTCCAGAAAAACGGCGGCACACTCCTCGGTGCCACCCCGTACCCGCTCGGCAGCGCGGAGTTCTCCGCCCACCTTCCCAAGATCCAGGCGGCCAAGCCCGACGTGCTGATGTCGATGACGCCCGGCGCGGACAATATCGCTTTCCTCAAGCAGGTGCGGAGCTTCGGCATGGACAAGACCATGAAGATCGCCCAGCCGCTTCTGTGGATCTCTTACCTGAAGGAAGGCGGGCCGGAGCTCTACTCGGACATCTACGGCTCGATCAACTGGTACTGGGAGCTCCAGGACACGATCCCGTCGGCGAAGAAGTTCGTCGAGGCGTCCATGAAGAAGTTCAACATACCGCCCGGCGACTACGGCGCCTACTCCTACTCGGGGGTGCTCGAGGTGGCGCGCGGAGTCGAGCTGGCCAAGTCGACCGACTCGGAAGCCGTCGCGAACGCGCTCCGCAAGAGCCCCGTCTACGACCACTTCAAGGGCAAGCAGTGGTGGCGGGCCTGCGACAACAAGTCCATGCAGGACATGTGGATCGTCAAGGGTCGCGGCCCCGGCAAGACCAAGGGCGACTGGGGGCTGATGGACATGGTCGCGAAGGTGACCGCGGACGAGAAATACGACCGGACCTGCGCCGAGAAAGGGTTCGTCTAGGCCCTGATGGACTTTTCGCTCGCCGCGGTCCTGCCCCAGATCTTCACTGGCCTGGTGCTGGGGATGCTCTTCGTGTTGCTCGCGATCGGCCTGTCGCTGATCTTCGGGCTCATGACCGTGGTCAATTTCTCGCACGGAGCGCTCTACATGCTGGGCGCCTACTTCACCGTGTTCTTTCTCGGTTACACGCGCAACTTCTGGCTGGCGCTGCTGCTGGCGCCGCTCATGGTCGGGACGTTCGGGCTCCTCGTGGAGCGCTTCCTCATCCGGAGGCTCTATGGCCGGAGCCCGGACGATCCGCTGCTGCTCACCTTCGGGCTCTCGCTCGTGCTCATCGAGACCGCCAAGCTCGTCTGGGGGAAGATCGGGCTCACGCTCGATCCCCCCCGCGAGCTGGGCGGGGCCGTCAACCTCGGCTTCATGGCGTTTCCCGCGTACCGGCTCTTCGTGATCGCGGTCACCGTGGGGGTACTGCTCGCCCTCTGGGCTTTCCTCACGCGCACCAACGTCGGGCTCATCATCCGCGCGGGCTCGCGCGATCCACTGATGGTCCGCGCCCTCGGCATCGATCTCAACCGCATCTGGCTGCTCGTCTTCGGCATCGGGTGCGCCTTGGCAGGTCTCGCGGGAGCGCTCGCCGGCCCGATGCGGGGCGCCTACGCGGAGATGGGCGTCACCATGGTCATCGAGTCGTTCGTGGTGGTCGTCGTCGGCGGGATGGGCAGCCTTCTCGGCGCGGTGGTGGCCGGGATCATGATGGGACAGGTGGTGGGCATCACCACCTTCTTCGCGCCCGCGCTCGCCGAGATCATGGTCTTCGTCGTGATGGCACTGGTTCTCCTCGTCCGGCCCAGCGGGATCTTCGGCGAGGCCGGGCTCATGGAGTGAGGGTGCCCGGCGTGGGCGCCTTGATTTCATGGGGGGGCCGCCATCCCGTGGCGGCCTTCGGCATGTTCTTCGCCGTGTTTCCGTTCCTCATGCCGTACAAGTCGCTCGCGTCCCAGGTGCTGATCTTCGGACTCTTCGCGCTCGGCTTCAACCTCCTCTACGGCTACACGGGCCTCCTGTCCTTCGGCCACGCGGCCTACTACGGCCTCGGCGCCTACGGCACGGGCATCGCGCTCGCCAAGCTCAAGATTGGCTCGCTCTGGCTCGGGATCGCCGCGGGGCCCCTGCTGGCCGTCCTGGGCGGCGCCGCGATCGGCTTCTTCTGCCTGCGGCGGCGCGGCATCTACTTCGCCATGCTGACGCTCGCCTTCGCCCAGCTCCTCTACTTCGTCGCGTTCCACCTGCCTGACGTGACGGGCGGTGACGACGGTCTGCGCGGGATCCCGCTGCTGCCGCTCAATCTCTTCGGCTGGAAGATCGACCTCGAGGGCTCGCTGGCTTTTTACTACTTCACGTTTGTCCTGGTCTGGCTCGCGGTTGCGGGCCTCAAGCGCATTCTCGACTCGCCCTTCGGCTCTGTGCTCCAGGCCATCCGAGAGAACGGCGACCGGGCGTCTGCGTGCGGCTACGATGTCCGCCGCGTCAAGCACCTGTCTTTCGTCTTCTCGGCGTTCTTCGCGGGCCTGGCAGGGGGGCTGGACGCGCTGCGGCTGGCGGTTGTGCCCGTGGAGTCGCTGTACTGGGTCACGTCGGGGCAGGTGGTGATCATGACGCTTCTCGGGGGCGCGGGCACCTTCTTCGGCCCCTTCGTCGGCGCCGGCACCTATCTGGTGCTCGGAGACCGGCTGGCCGTCTTCACCGAGCGCTGGCCGCTCGTGATCGGTCTCATCTTCATGGCGTTCGTGCTCTTCCTGCCCAAGGGCATCTGGGGCACGCTCGTGGCGAACCTCCCCGGCGGTGCTCCCGCCGAGGGCAAATGGCACTAGCCAAGGAGGACATCATGGCGGTCAAGGTGCTGGAGCTGCATCATCACGGCATTCGCGTCAACCCGGAAGAGACCGACAAGTCGCTGGCCTTCTACCGCGATGTGCTGGGGCTCACGCCGGACGCGGGGCGCCCGAACATCCCCGGCATTCCCGGGTACTGGATGGACTGCGGCAACGACACGCAGATCCACATCATGGGCTGCGAAGGCACGTCGCGCTACGCCAAGGGGCCGAAGCAGGACCCGACGACGCTCCACGTGGCGCTGGCCGTGCCCGACATCCAGGAGGCCAAGCGCGAGCTGGACCGCATGGGTGTCAAGTACTGGACCATCCAGTCCGTGGTCGGCCCGCAGCTCGAGCAGATCTTCATGGACGATCCGCACGGCAACCTGGTCGAGCTGCACGAGGCCGGCACCTGCCGCTGCAAGAAGACCGTCCGTAAGAGCGCGGCCGCGTCGCCGACGATGGCGGGCTAGGATGGGGGCGGGCTAGGATGCGACAGGACGTCGTCGACCGCGCCGACGCCCTTACGCGCGAGAAGATCGCCCCGCGCGCGGCCATGTACGACCGCGAGGGCAAGAACCCCGTGGAGAGCTGGGGCGATCTTCGGCGCGAGAGTTTCTTGGGGTGCGCGATTCCGAAGGCGTACGGCGGCATGGGGCTCGACATGGCGACCTACATCGGCGTCATCCGCACGATCGCCCGCGGCTGTGCCAACACGGCCATGACGGTCCACATGCATTCCACGGTCATGCGCTTCCTCGACGCTCTCGGCACGGAGGCGCAGAAGCGTCGCTACTTCGCCGAGGTGGTCGAGCACGGGAAGATGTTCGGCAGCTGGGGCAGCGAACCCGCGGTGAGCCTCTCGCGCACCTTCACGATGGAGACGGTCGTGCGGGCGGCGGACGGCGGATGGGTCGTGGACGGCGTCAAGCACTTCTGCACCATGGCGCTCGGCGCCTCGTACTACATGGTCTGGTGCGCCCTCGACGGCAGCGGCGACATGGCCACCGCGCTCCTCCAGGTCCTCGTGCCCGCCGAGAGCGCCGGCATCTCCACCGACGGTAAGTGGGACACCCTCGGCATGCGCGCGACCTTCAGCCCGACCGTGATGTTGTCGAACGTGCGCGTCCCGCAGGACGCGACCCTCGGCAAGCCCGGCTCGGCGACGGGCGTGGGCGTGGTCGAGAGCTTCGCGCTGGGTTACGCGGCCGTCTACGTCGGTATCGCGGAGGCGGCTTTCGAGTTCGCCGCGGACTACGTGAAAAAGCGCGTCGTCAAGCCCGAGAACGTTCCCGTGTCCAATGATCCGGGAGTCCAGCGCCAGATCGGTGACCTCGAGGCGCGCCTGGACGCCGCGCGGCTCGTCCTCCACGACTCGGCCTCGCGCTGGGAAGCCGCCGACGTGGCCCAGCGCGGGCACTTGGCCAACCGCGCAAAGTATCTGACCACGGAGATCGGCCTGCATGTCACGTCGCTGGCGCTCCAGATCACCGGCGGGCGCGGCGCCTACAAGGATTATCCCGTCGAGCGGGCTTTCCGTGACATGCGCACGGCGTCGCTCATGCCGCCCACGATGGAACGCATGGTCGAGGGCATGGGAAAGATCGCGCTGGGGTTGGGCGGCAGCATGTTCGAGTTCAGCGCCGGTCTCAAGAACGCCTGATGCCCAAGATCGCGTTCGTGGGCCTGGGCGCCATGGGCAGCGCCATGGTCAAGCGCCTCCTGGCCGCCGGCCACCCCGTCACCGGCTACAACAGGACGCGCGCCAAGGCCGAGGCGCTCGCCGCTCTCGGCATGAGCGTGGCGGACTCGGCGCGAGCCGCGGCCGAAGGCGCCGACGTGGTGCTGAGCATGGTGACGGACTCCGAGGCGCTCCGCGACGTGGCCCTCCGCCCCGACGGCATCCTGGCCGGGCTCGGCAAGGGCGCCGTGTGGGCCGAGATGAGCACCGTCAGCCCCGCGGTGACGCGCATGCTGGGCGAGCGCGTCGCGGAGCGGGGGGCGGCGATATTGGACGCACCGGTGTCGGGCAGCACCGTCACCATCGCGCAGGGGCAGCTGAGCTTCATCGTGGGAGGCGACGCGGCCGCTCTCGAGCGTATCCGGCCATATCTCCTCGCCATCGGCCCCACCATCACCCATGTCGGCGCGCTCGGCCTGGCCGTGACCATGAAGATCGCCATCAACCTCGGCATCGGCGTCCAGATCCTGGCTTTCGCCGAAGCGGTGCTGCTGGCAGAGAAGTCAGGCATCCCGCGCGAGCGCGCCGTCGAGGCGCTCCTCAAGAGCGTCACGGCGTCGCCCATGCTGAAGTACCGCGGGCCCTTCGTGCTGAAGATGCCCGAGGAGGCGCTTTTCAACGTGGTGCTCATGCAGAAAGACCTCGGCCTTGCCCTCGAGCAGGGGCGGGCGGTAGGCGTGCCGCTGCCGTCGACAAGTCTCACCCACGAGATGCTGACGGCCGCGCGCGGCCTCGGCTTAGCAGACAAGGACTTCGCCGCCGTCTTCGACGTCCTCGCGCGGATGAGCGGCCTGCCCGGCAGCTGCTGATAGCGTTGACAGGGCGTGCCCTCGCGCTCATAGTGCCTGCCACGTCTCGCTGGCGAAACAGCGAAGGCCGGAATTCCTCTGGCTGGGAAGCAACCACACGACGGTCATGGGAGGGAACGACATGCCCAAGTACCTTTTCATGGTGTCCTACACGGCGCAGGGCGCGAAGGGGCTGCTCAAGGATGGTGGCTCGAAGCGGCGGACGGCGGCCGAGCAGGCGGCGAAGGCGGTAGGCGGCAAGGTCGAGTCGTTCTACTTCGCATTTGGTGACAGCGACGCGTTCGTGATCGCAGAAGCACCCGACCATGCCTCGAGCGCTGCGATATCCCTGGCCGTGGCCGCCAGCGGCGGCGGTCACATCAAGACCGTGGTCCTCATGACCCCAGAGGAGATGGACCAGGCCGCGAAGAAGAACGTCGGTTACCGGCCACCAGGCCAGTAGTCGTCAAGTCGGTAGAGGCCCGGACACCATGGGCGTCGAGGTCCCCTCGGCGCTCGTGGTGTCTGGGGGAAGCGTTCCCACTCACTGCCGGCAGGGCTTTATGGCGCCGGCCGGCGGCAGGGTTTCCGGCGGCGTGAAGACGGCGAGGTAACCGTCTGCGGGAGCTAGCAGGGCGAAATCGAGCTGCCGGTAGCCGAGGGCGGACAGCTCGCAGCGGAGGAGCGCGGGCGGCGTGCTGTGGCGTTGAGTGGGCCGATCCATGTCGATGATGCCCACCCGGGCACCCGGGGCCAGCGCGGGCTGGAGCCGGTAGAGGAACTCGTAGGGGTTCTCGATCTCGTGATACATGTGCGAGAGGATCGCTACGTCCACGGAGTTCGCCGGCAGCCGCGGATCCCGCGGCAGCCCCAGGATGACCCGCACCCCGGCGATTCCCTCCCGCGCGAGCCGCGCCTTCAGCTGATCCAGGTACTCGGCTTTGACGTCGGTGGCGTAGATGGTGGCGTCCGGTCCGAGCCGGCGGGCGACCCGCACCGTGTAGTAGCCGAGGCCGGCGCCGATGTCAGCCACGCGGTGCCCCGGACTGATGCCGAGGCGATTCAGGACGCGCTCGGCCTCGCCGTGGCCGTCGCGCGTCTGCTCATTCGAGTACTCCGGGGAGATGATGCCGGCGACGGGACGGTCGGGAAGGGGAAAGCCCGGCGGGCCGGGACTGTCCTGCGCCTGG
>DASYVT010000195.1 GCA_035936835.1 Candidatus Methylomirabilota bacterium
CCGGCTGTCCGACATCCTCCGCGACCTCGAAGCCGACGAGTCCGCTCCGGCGCCCCCCGGGGCGACCCAAGGCCCGGTCGTCACGATGGCCGTCGAGCCCGGTCCGAGCCGGCCGATGGCGGAAGGCCACACTGCCGGCGCGTCGCTCCAGATCCCCGCGCCGCCCTCGGGGCGGCCCAGCCCCTTCGCAGCCAGGGGGCGCTCAGGCGCCGGCGGCCGCGGCGGGCTCGTCGTTCCCGGCATGGGTCGCATCACCGAGCTCAAGCCGGCGGACGCGAGCGCGCTGTCGGATTTGGACTCCATGTGGAGGGCCGAGGCCGAGCCGCTCCTCGGCAAGCGCGTCCTCGTGGCGGTGCGCAACGCGCGCGATCCCATGAAGGGCATCCTGGCCCAGGTGACCCAGGACGGCGTCATCCTCGACCAGAGCGGCAACAAGGTCGGCATCACCTACACGCGGGTGTCGACGATAGAAGCGGACACGACCCCCGACCCGGCCTAGCGGTTTCTAAGCGGCGCGCAAGGGTCGGGGCGCTCGACGCGAGGCCTCGGCCAGACGATGTGGTTGGCCGGCGCCGCCCGGCCGGTTTCCTCCGCTCCCGCCTCGACAAAGTCCACGATCAGCTGTCGGGCACCGGGCCGCAGCGCATCGACCTGATCGGCAAGACCCCCCGGCGCCTGATGCCCGCGCCCGACGATGACCACCACCTGCGGCGCCCGCTCGAGAGCCTGGAGGATCCGCCGCGCCATGGTGACGTTGCGCGCGTGCCAGGCGTCCACCATGCTAGGCACCGCGCCCGCCGGCAGGAGGCCGCAGTGGGCGGCCTCGATGTCGCGCGCGATGCCCCGCTCGCGATCGGCTTCCGGAGCCAGGCGCGAGACAAGCCTGATTCGCTCGTCGGCAGGCAGGGAGCCCAGCCCTTCCTTGGCGATGCGGCGCACCGTCCGCTGGTCCAGGTCGATCGCGACGAGCGGCAGGCCGTCGCGCCTTGCCTGGTCGAAGAGCGGCCGGTACATCTCGAAGTCGGGCCAGCTGCGGTCAACCCACCCAAGACGCTTCCCGACCGCGGCCGGGTCGGCGCCGTCGCGCATCGCCAGGTCCACAGCGGGCTGCTGGTCCTGGGCCAGCATCTCGAAGGCGAGGGCCGGCCGCGCGCCTCCGGCCAGCATGGCCTCGAGCACGCGCGCCTGGTCCATGTGGTGGTAGGGGTTGTCGTGGGATTCGCCGAGATAGACGATCTGGACCTCCCGCGCCCGGGCCGCGATACGGCGCGCGACAGCGGCTGGATCGTCGTCGAGCGATGGCGCCGCCGCGGCGCAACCCGCCATGGCGAGCGCGGCGGCGAGGCGCCGAGCAACCGAAGCCCGGATCACCCGAAGCTGAGCCGGGCGCCGTGGGTGAGGCGCGGATCGAGCGCGGCGCCAGGCGGGCCCCCGGTGAAGCGCGCGGCGTAGGGCCGGGGCCCGCGCGAGTCGACCCACTGGCCGATCTGCCCGCGTCCGTGACGGGGCTGCCCGCGTTCGGTTCTGGGCTGCCCGCGTTCGGTTCTGGGCTGAAGGAATTCCAGCGCGTGCGGGCCAATCGCGAAGCGCACACCGTCGGCGTCGAGGTCGTCGCGGTGGAGCGCCTCGCCCGGGCGCCCCAGCGCCGCCTCGTACCAGCCTTTCGCCTCGCCCACGCTCGCGACGGCCACCGTCACCGCCGCGAGACCCGTGACGCCGTTGGCATGACGGCTCTCCGGCGGCACGCGTTCGGCCCGCGGCCCCTCGTCACGGATGAGAAACGGGGCCACGCCGCGCTGCGGCCCTTCCGCGAGCGCCAGCACCCACCTGACAGCAAAGCCGTCGGGGCGCGTGCGCACCGAGGGTTTCGGATCCGTCATCGCTACCCCGGCGCGTCGGAAGGCCCCAGTGGCGGCGGCGAGGTCGTCGGTCTGCAGGCAGTAGTCCACGAGCCCGCCGCCGCGCCCGAGCGCCGTCCACCAGCGATGCTCAGGGTACGGCTCGTGGAAGGCGATCAGCTCGATGTAGGCGCCGGCGGCGAGCGCGATGAGCGCATTGTGGGTGCCGGCGGCGTGGCGACCGCCCGGCACGACGGAAAAGCCGAGCGCCGCGAGATCGCCGACGGCGATGACGAAATGGTCCACGCCGAGGAGCATCAGGCTCGGATCCTTCGGCGGAGCGCGTCCAGCGCGTGGCGGTAGCGCGGGTCGCCGGGCTCCAGGCGCGCGGCTTCCCGGCACGCGGCCAGCGCTTCGTCCGTTCGGCCGAGCCTCTCGAGCACGGCGGCCAGCCGCGCATGGGCCTCGGCGTGCTCCGGACTGATCCGTATGGCCTCGCGGTAGGCCGCCTCGCACTCGGCGTGCTTGCCCTGTTTCTCGAGCGCTGCCCAGAGATTGAAGTGGCTCTGCGCGTCTCCGGGGCGGAGCCTGAGTGCTTCGCGGAGCGCCGCCTCGGCTTCCGCATCGAGCCCCAGGGCCAGCAGGACGCGCCCTAGGCTCCGGTGCGATCCGACCCGGTGCGGCTTGACGCGAACGGCCTCGCGGAATATCTCGGCGGCCTCGGCGAGCCTTCCCTGCTCGCTCAGGACCTCGCCCAGGTCGGCCCATGCCCGCGCATAGGCGGAATTGAGCCTCACAGCCTCGCGGAACGCTGCCTCGGCCGGCTCGTAGCGTCCCAGGAAGTAGAGACCCATGCCCAGGCCCCGGTGAAGCGCCGCGCCGTCCGGCTTGAGTCTCAACGCCTCGCGATATGCCGCCTCGGACTCCGCGTAGCGCCCCTGGCGGCCCAGGCCCAATGCCAGGTTGCCCCAGGCCACGATGTCGGACGGGCTCAGCCGTATGGCGTCGCGCAGGGCCGTTTCGGCCTCGGCGTGGCGCCCCTGGCGGCCGAGCGCGATGCCGAGGTCGAGGTGGTGGTCGGGATTCTCGGGCGCGAGCCGCACCGCCTCGCGGAAGGCGGCCTCAGCATTGGCCTCGAGCCCTTGCGCCTCGAAGGCGACGCCGAGCGCCGCGTAGAGGTGGGCGTCGGTGGGCCGGAACGCCAGCGCGCGCGCATAGGCCTGTGCCTCCTGCTCCCAGTCACCCTGGCGCCGGCACACGGCCGCGAGACCCAGCCAGGCCGCGACGTCGTCACCGTCAAGCTGGAGCGCCTGCTCGAAGGCCGCCGCGGCATCGGGCAGCCGGCCCAGTCTCTCGAGGACGAGCCCAAGCCACCGATGCCATAGCCCGCGCGCGGGCTCCAGACGCGTCGCATCACGCCACGCGCCTGCCGCCTCGCCGTAGCGTCGGAGCCGCCACAGCGTGAGGCCCAGGCAGCCGTGGAGCCGCGCGAGACCCGGCCGCTGGCGGATCGCTTCGCGGTAGCGCGTCGCCGCCTGGCTAGAGCGCCGCGCGCGCCTGAGCGCGTCGGCCAGGTGGACGAGGGTCCGAAGCCGCGCCGGCTCGATACGGTGCGCTTCTTCGAGCGCGTAGGCCGCCTCTTCGAGACGACCCTGGGCCATCAGCACCACGCCCAGTCCGTCGTGCGCTATCGCGTGGCGAGGAGCGCGGGCGAGGGCCTCGCGGAACGCGGCTTCGGCCTCGGCGTAGCGCCCTTGAACGGCAAGCGCCCGGGCGAGGTTGACGTGCGCGTCGGCCACAGCCGGGGCCAGCCCGACGGCGTGGCGGAGCGCGGCTTCCTCTTCCGCCGCCCGGCCCTGGCGCCGGCACACGAGCCCGAGACGGAGATGCGCCAGTGCATGCCGCGGCTTGAGCCGGGCCGCCTCACGGTACGCGGCCTCGGCGTCGGCCCACAGCCGCATGTGCTCCAGAGCCAGGCCGAGCTTGAAGTGGGCCTCGACCGTGCGCGGCGCGAGACCGAGCGCCGCGCGGAGGGCCGCCGCGGCCTCCCCCCAGCGGCGCTGCTCGAGCAGGACCGCGCCCAGATCCACGTGCGCGGCCGGCGAGCGCGGCCAGAGCCGCGCCACCTCGCGGAACTCCGCTTCCGCCTCCTCCGGGCGGCGCTGGCGGCGGAGCGCCGCGCCGAGAGTGGCGCGGAGCTGGGCGTGGCGTGGATTGCCGGCGAGCGCTGCGCGGCAGAGGCTTTCCGCCTCGGCGAAGCGGCCGCCGGTGAGCGCCCGCGCCGCCTCCTTGAGCGCAGCCGCGCCCGACACGCCCGGCGCAGTGACGCGCTCAGAGCGCGATGGGCTCATCCACGTAGACCGTGTACGTCCGGGGCTTGCTGCGCGCGGCGTCGCCCGGGTCCACGTACATCATGGAGCTCTTGCCGCGGATCTCGGCAGGCAGCACCGAGACCCGGATGAACGAGGTCTCCTCGTCCTTGGCGGACACGGCCAGCACCGGCTCCTTGCCGCTCTCGAACCACGCGTCCCACGGGCGCATCGCCCGCGCCGTCCCCTGCCCTACGGTCACGTCGAGGCGCCCGTTCAGGAGACAGCGGATGCCGCCGCCCCGGTGACGGTGCGGCAGGGCGATTCCGCCGCGGTCGAAGTCCACGCGATCGCAGCGCAGGAGCCACGGCGCGCGAGGGTCGAGCGCCATCGGGTGCTCGAGGAGCACGCGGCCGCCCGCGGGAGGCGGCGGCTGGCGGACCAGCTCAAAGCGGAGCACACGGGCGCCCGAGGCCCCGGCCACGGCGGCGCCGGGCTTGGCGGCGAGATGAGCGCGGCCGGGCTCGAGCGGGCCGCTTGCGGCGCCACCCTCGATGCGAAGGTCTCCCGCCGCCAGGTAAAGCACACCCGCGGCCGAGGCGAGCGCGGGCTTGTAGCGCGCGCCGGGGGCGAGCGTGTCTTCGATCAACCGCAGCGAGTAGGGCACGGAAAGGCCTCCGGTCTCCTGAGAGCGAGTCTGGGGACATTATACGAGAGTTGACACGGCCGCCGGGGCGCCCGTAGGGTTGGCCGGTGACAGGCGCGGCGTTGGCGTTGGTGCTGGGCGCGGCGGTCATCCACGCGATGTGGAACGCGATGGCCAAGGGCGCGCGCGACCCGATGGCCATGCTCTGGTGGGCGGGGGTGCTCTCCTCGCTGCTCCTGGGACCGCCGGCTCTCTACGTGCTGGCGAGAGACGGCTTCAGGCCGAGCGCCCTGCCCTTCGTCGTCGCCACCGTCATCCTCCACAGCGTCTACTTCTTCGTCCTCGGCAAGGCGTACCAGACGGGGGACTTCTCCCTCGTCTACCCGATGGCGCGGGGCCTGGGCGTGGCCCTCGTGCCCGCCGGCGCCCTCTACTTCTTCGACGAGCGGCTCTCGGCGCTCGGCATCCTGGGTATCGCGCTGATCCTCGCGGGGATCTTCGCGCTCCACTGGCGGCGCGGCGCGTGGAGTGAGGACGCGCTCTTCAAGCCCGGCATCGGTTGGGCGGTCGCCACCGGATTCTGCATCGCTTCCTACTCGCTCGTGGACAAAGTCGGCGTGTCGCACATCAACCCGCTGCCCTACCTCTGGGCGATGATGCTGGGCTCCTGCATCTCGCTGCTACCGCCGGTGCTGGCGCGGCGCGGCTCCCTCGCGCGCGAGTGGCGCGAGAACCGCACCGCCGTGCTGCTGTCGGGAGTGCTGAGCCCGGGCGGCTATCTTCTCGTGCTCTTCGCCTTCCGGCTCTCCAAGGCGGGCTACGTCGTGGCGGGGCGCGAGGTCTCCATCGTCATCTCGGCGCTGATCGGGAGCCTCCTGTTCAAGGAGGGCGCCCTCGGCCAGCGCCTGATCGGCGCCGCCATCGTCGCGAGCGGCGTCATCTGCGTCGCCCTGGCCCGCTAAGGCGGGCCAACAACTCACTCCGGAAAGGACACGTCGACATGGCCACATACGCGGAGAAGTCAGCGGCCTTCCGGGCCCTGCATGCGCGCCCGGGGGCCTTCGTGATCCCGAACCCGTGGGATGCCGGCACGGCGCGGCTCCTGGCCTCGCTCGGCTTCGAGGCGCTCGCGACGACAAGCCTCGGGCTCGCGAACACGCTCGGACGCGCCGACGGCACGGGAGCGGTGAGCCGCGACGAGGTCCTGGCGAACTGCCGGGCGATCGCGGGCGCCACCGACCTGCCCGTCAACGCGGATCTGGAGAATTGCTACGCCGACGAGCCGGACGCCGCCGCCGGGATGATCCGGCTCGCCGCCGAGGCGGGCGTTGTCGGCGGCTCCATCGAGGACGCGACGGGCGACCCGCTGAATCCGATCTATGACTTCGAGCTGGCGGTGGAGCGCGTACGGGCCGCGGTCGAGGTAGCGCGGTCGCTGCCCACCCCGTTCATGCTGACGGCGCGGGCGGAGAATTTTCTGCATGGCCGTCGCGACCTCGACGACACGATCCGCCGGCTCCGGGCCTTCGAGGCGGCCGGCGCCGAGGTGCTCTACGCGCCGGGACTCAGGGATCTCGCCTCGATCCGCACCGTGACCGCCGCCGTCGGCAAGCCGGTCAATGTCGTGATGAGCGCGGCCGACCCGTCGATCACAGTCGCGCAGCTCGCCGAGGCCGGTGTGAAGCGCATCAGCGTCGGCGGCGCCCTCTCCCGCCTGGCGCTCGCGGCCTTCCTCAAGGGCGCCCGCGAAATGAAGGAGCAGGGATCGTTCACGTATATGCGCGACACGGTCCCGTCGGCGGAGCTCCGGCAGACCTTCGCCAGGTGGCGGTGACGCGGAGATCGCGGCCGGGTCGCGAGCTCCCACGCGACTCTGCCAGGCTTCCCGCGCGAGAGGCTCTCTGCTACCGTCGCCGCGGAAATCGGCAGGTCAACCGCGGTAGCTGATCCGGTAGATCGCCCCGGCGACATCGTCGGACACCAGCGGCGAGCCGTCTGAGCGTTGTCGACGTGGGCCACCAGCTCGATCGCAAATCCCTGCGGGAGCCTGATCGTGTCGAGCGGCAGCGGCGTCGGCTGCGCGGCCGCGACGGATGCGAGCAGCAGGGCGGAGATCCCGCAGCCGGACGCCCGCAGTCGGACGAAGGATGGCTGCGCGTCCGGGAGGGGACGGCCTACCGGTCCGGCGTGATGGTGGAGGCGATCACCCTGTTTCCGTCGGCCGTGACGACCCCTACGACCGTTATGGCGTCGCCGCTCTTCAGAAACTCGTAGGAGGTCTGATCGACCTTCGACACGTCCACGTCGAAGGTCCCCCCGCTGTCGGGAGCGAAGGCCATCGTCGTGCCCTGGACCCAGATGACGCGACCGTGGAAGACCCGGACCTCCTGTGCGATTGCCGCGCAGACGAGCCCCAGCAACAGGAGGGCTGCCACGGCACCGCGGGCCGCGCTTCTCATCGGCACCATAATGTGACGGGGCACCGCGCACGTCAAGAAGCCGGGCCGGGGCACAGCGGGCGCCCGCAGGCTACTCGCCCCTCCCCGCAGGCTACTCGCCCCTCAATGTCGGGTCGAGGACGTCCCGGAGCCAGTCGCCGGAGCGGCTGATCACGATCGAGGTGATCATGAGCACGATGCCGGGGCAGGTCGAGATCCACCACGCCGAGTCGAGGTAGTCGCGCCCGTCCTGGATCATGCCGCCCCACGAGGGCGTGGGCGGCTGGATGCCGAGCCCCAGAAAGGACAGCGTCGCCTCCAGCACGATGGAGCGCGCCAGCTCGAGGGTGGCGACCACGACGAGCGAGGCCAGCACGTTGGGCAGGACGTGGCGCAGGACGACGCGGACCACGGAGCCGCCGAGCGCGCGGATCGCCTCGACGAACTCGCGCGAGCGCAGCACCAGCACCTGGGCGCGGAGGATGCGCGCGTAGCTGACCCAGCCCGAGAGCCCGATGACGACGACCAGCGTCGGGAAGCTCGGGCCCAGGACGGCGATGATGCCGATCGCGAGCAGGATGAAGGGGAAGGCCAGCTGGGCGTCCGCCACCGTCATGATGACGGCATCCACGCGGCCGCCGCGGTACCCCGCCGCCAGGCCCAGCGTCGAGCCGATGAGCCCACCCACGAGCACGGCCGACAGGCCGACCACGAGCGACACCCGCGAGCCGTAGATCACGCGGGCGAGGATGTCGCGGCCGAGATGGTCCGTACCGAGGAGATGCGTGCGGCCGTCGGCGCCCTCCAGCGTCGGAGGCTTCAAGCGGGTGCGCAGCGACTGGCGCTCGGGGTCCTGCACCACCCACGGCGCCACGACCGCCAGCAGCGCCAGGAGCGCCACGAAGCCGAGCCCCAGCCGCATGAGCCAGGGCATGCGCCTGCCGCGCGGCCGCGACTCCTGCATCGCCGCCAGGGCGAGCTCAGCCGGCGCGGGCGCGGGGATCGAGGACGCCATAGAGAAGGTCGACGGCGAAGTTGATGACGATGAACATCACCGCCGCGAGAAAGACCGTGCACTGGACGACCGGGTAGTCTCGGTTGTAGATGGACTGGACGGCCAGCCTGCCGATGCCGGGCCAGGCGAAGACCGTCTCGGTCACCACGGCGCCGCCCAGGAGCGTGCCGAACTGGAGCGCCGTGATCGTCAGAATCGGGATGGAGGCGTTCTTGAGCGTGTGCTTGATGACGACGCTCAGCTCCCCGAGCCCCTTGGCGCGCGCCGTGCGGATGTAGTCGGCGCGTAGCACCTCGAGCACAGCCGAGCGCGTGAGCCGCGCGATCGAGGCCATGGTGAAGGCCCCGAGCGTGAGCGCCGGCAGCACCAGGTGTTGCCAGCCGCCGCGTCCGGAGGTGGGGAAGAGGTCGGCCTTGAGTGCTAACAGCAGGATGAAGAGGATACCGAGGAAAAACGTCGGCGCCGACTGGCCGATGAGCGCCAACCCCATGGCCGCATGGTCCAGGACAGAGTTGCGCTTCATGGCCGAGAGAAGCCCGATCGGCACGGCGAAGACCGCCGCCAAAACGAAGGCCGTGAGACCCAGCTCGAGCGTGGCCAGGATGTAGCCGCGCACGACGGTGAAGGCCGGCTCGCGGAAGTGCAGCGATGGGCCGAAGTCGAGCCTGAGCGTGTTGCCGAGGAAGACCGCGTACTGGACGGGCAGCGGCCGGTCGAGGCCCAGCTCGCGGCGCACCCGCTCCATCTCGCTGATGGGCGCGTCGGGAG